>JAISEB010000295.1 GCA_031264395.1 Treponema sp.
CGCAGGGGCAATGTTTGGCCGAAATACGGCGCGGCCCGGGAGGCGGGCTGCTGCAGACAGTGCGCCATAAATTCGTTGATCACAAGGTATTCGTCGTTTATGTCGTAATGCTGGTAATCAAAAAAGCTGAGTATAAAACGCCGGGCCTCGGGCGAAAGCCCGTTCCAGCGGGAACGGCTGAAATCCCTGAATTCGCCGTCTATAAAAAAGAGCCCGTGAAATCCTTCGTGGGCCATGAAGAGTTCACGGAGGTAGCCGGGCGATTCGCGTGAAACGGAAATGACCGCGCCTTCACCGTCCGTTATGCCGCCGTCCGCGCGCAGCAGTATCCCCGCGTCAAAGAGCACGGCCAATAGCTCGCGTTCTTCGGGAAGCAGGGGAAAGCCGCTTTTTTCGGCAGTGTCAAAAAAACGGGCAAGATCCTCCGCCCTGTAATCGTGGGCGTTCCAGCCGTGCAGTCCCTCAAGTTCCCGGTCGGAGGCAAGCCGTCCCCGGAAGCCCGCCTTCTCGACAAAAAAGGCAAGCCGTTTGAGGAGCCTGTCCTGTACGCCGTAATCGGCGGTGTCAAGGATCAGGATCGAGGGAAAATTTTCCCAGCGGAAAATTTCATAGCGGGGATCGCGCCAGGACTCCTGGGGGTAATCAAGGATGATCCGCGGGTCCGCCGGAACGGGCCGGGGAAAGGGGGGCGGCTGTGAATGGACAAGAACAAAGCGTTCAAGGCCGCCGGACGCGGACGCGGGGAAAGGGTCCCCCAGCGCGGGGGAAGGAACGCTGAAGGCCCCTGCCGCCTCAAGGCGGAAGTTAAGCGTTCCGGCGGCAAAGTCCGCGCCGGCCGCCCGCAGCTTCGCGTTCTCAAAACGGTAGCGCGGCGGAGGATCGATAACAAACGCGTCCGCCGTTTTCAGGACAAAGGGCGAGGCGAAAAAGCCGCCGTCTTTTTTTTCAAAACCAAAACGGCGCGGGACAACCGATATTCCCTCAATGCGGAGAAAAGCGCCCCCTTCTTCCCCTCGCCCGCGGGGAAACGCCCTTCCCTCCGCATCGGAAAGGTACACGCTGAAACCTTCAAGAACGCCGGAAGCGGGAACGGCGTAAGCCGAAGGGGACAGGCTTTCATCAAAACCAAGAAAGGAAGCGTCCCAGGGAAGTTCCCACAAAGCTCCCGGACCAAGATCCAGAACAGGGAAAAAAGAATCCTTCAGTTCACGGGGAATATCACCCGAAACAGAATAGACAATTTCCAGCGAAGAATCGGGCGGAATAAGGGGAAGATCCCCCGCCGCGCGCGAAGGCGCGCCCGTTCCGTTCCGGCTCCGGAATTCGTACTCGAGTTTTTGGGAACCGGGAACAGCGAGGAGTCCCGCCGCGGCCTTCTGGGAAAGACCGTAAAGATCAAAACCCGGAAAGGAAACACGGAAGGCGGCTTCTTTCCCCCGGCCGCAGGAAAGAGAAGGAAAGAGGCAAAAGAAAAAAAAGATTGAAAGACGCCGCCGGAAAAAAAACCGGCCCGCCCGCCCGGAAGGCCGCCCCGGCGCGCTGTTCGTCACAAAAAACCTACAGCGCAATGATGCTTCGCGCGATGAGTTTGGCAACAGAATAGCGCCGCTCCACGGTCATCTCCGGATCGTCCCGCAGGAAACTGTCGAATTCCGCGCCAAACGATCCGGGCAATACGGGCAGTTCCAGCGTCTGCCTGAAATAGGCCCGGTGCGACGGTTCAAAACGGCGGTTCACGCAGAACAGGGTAAGGCAGGCGCTCTTGATAAAGCCCGCCGAGGAGATGAGGCTGTTAAAACCGTCGCCCTGAAACACCGCCGCCCCAAGATCCGAAAGGTAATGTTCCATCTTCGACTGCGAGGCAAGGCGCATTTCCCGCCAAAACACATCCCCCAGATTTTCAAGTTTTTTCCGTATGCCCGCAATCCATCCGTTCCGCGAAAAAAGGATTCCCCCGTTGGCAAGGCGGTAAAAGCCGTAGGTGCCCGCGTCCTTGATGAACCAGATGTAATCAAGTTTGGTTTCGGCAATCGCGAGAAGCTCCTCAATTGTGCGGACAGCCTTGTACTCAAGCCGTACCGGAATATCCCCAATAAGAAAACGATCCTTGAAGTTGGAACTTTCAAAGGCGGCGACATCCGCGCCGTAAAGCCGGGAACGTTCCTGGGCTTCCGGGATGGAATCCGAATAAAACACGTCGAGTATGACGGCGAAATAGGGATCGAGGGTATCGGGGAAGGCCGCCTCGTTAAGGGAGACGCACTCCACGGAAGGCCACTGTGAAAGAGTTTGGGCAAAGCGGTCCGCAAGCAGCTTCGTCTTATACTTCATGCTGTTTCCTTGTACAATTTACTATATAAAATGATAACATGAAAGGGCCGCCGTGAAAACAGACAGGGAAATGAAAGGGGGAATTTTGATGGCGGTTCTTGTGCCCCACGGCGAAAGCCGCGCGGCGGCGCGGGCGCACAGCGCGTCCCTCTTTGCCGGCGGCGTGGAAGGGGCATGGGCCTTTCCCTGGGTACTGCCCCTGGCCCTGCTCCGCCGCCCCCTGGGAAGGGAAGAACTCAAAATTCTCGCGGGAAGGCTCAGGGAGGCAAGCCTTGACGGCGGCGGAAGGATACAATCGGGCGAAGGGGCCGCCCTCCCCTTTCCCGAAAGCGCCCCGGCCCCGTTCCGCGCCCTTTTGGTGTACGGCCCCGCCATGGATCTTCCCCTTTCGCCCGGACTTTTCGGCGGGACGGACGGCGTACTCCATGTCTTTTCCCGCGCCGTACTGGGCTGCGCAATCGTAACCGCGCCGCCAACCGCGCCTGACGCCGGAAAAATCTCGTTCAGGGCGGCGGCGGCGGCAAACATGCTGTACAGGCGGGAAGACGCGGCGGGGCCGGGAGAAGACACTGCCGGGCTTTTCTTCACCTGGAAACTGGGAAAACCCGTCTGGCTTCCGCCTGTAAAAAAACACCGTTAACGGAGACGCGCATGGAGGCATGCTACACCATGAGGAACGGGAGGCTTGACGCGGAAATAAAAGCCGCCCCCGGCGCGGCGCGGAACGCCGTTCTGGGCGTAAAAAACGGAAGGCTCCGCGTGCGCATAGCCGCCCCGGCCGAAGACGGAAAGGCGAACGAGGAACTCAGGCGCTTTCTGGCGAAAACCCTCGGCTGCCCCCGGGGGGAAGTGATCCTTGTTAGGGGGGAAAAATCCCGGCTTAAAACCGTTTCCCTCCCCGCCGCGTGCCGCGAAAAATTCGAGGAAATCGCCCATTCCCCAAAGCCCGGTTAAGCCCCCAATAATTCCGAATTCAAAACAACCACGGACAGACACAGACCTCACGGACATTTTGAAGCGGCATGTTTTGAAGAAAGAATTTACCGCAAGGTCGAAAAAGTCGAAGAAGGAAGAGAAGGAAGGGAAAAAAGGCACCGGATGTACCACGTTTCCGTTAATGCCTGCCGGGCCAGTCCCTCCGCCGGTATCGGTTTGTGACCGGAAAAATACCGCACCTCATAGTCTGTCCCCTGCCTCAGCAGGGTCCATTGGCGAACCGCAAGCCGCCAGGGATGGTAACTTGCGGAGGATGATAGCGGATTTTTATAAGGATTCCGATGACATGGCCAGTATTTCGGCGGTGAGGACATCCAGGGCTTTCAGGACCAGGCGCTTCCGGGCGCCTTCGCCGGAGACGCTGCCGGTGACAACTACCGCAGCGCCCAGAAACTTGCCGATGGAGACGGCGGCGTCATCGTCCACGTAGCCGGAAAGCTGGAAGTTCTGTTCCCGCAGCACCGCGTCGATGTTCACGCGGTCGATGACGGTGAAGCGCCGGGCGTTGACAAAGGCCAGGGTCAC
>JAISEB010000334.1 GCA_031264395.1 Treponema sp.
TTTGCCCTGACTTTTCCTTCACGCATCAGCGCGAGAATCTCATCGTGGGTGCGGTGCTCGCGGTAGGGGTAGGTCATGATGTGCACGCCGGTATTGTTGGGAAACGACAAAAGATCCATAACCGACTGTCCCTTCTTCAACACGCCGTACACGCATACCTTCCCGCCCTGTTTGAGCAGGGCCAGGCCCTGCCGGACAATATCAAGGCTGCCGGCGGCGTCAATCGCAATGTCAAAACGCCTTTCCCCCAGAACGCCGAAAAGATCTTCCTTCGCGGAATTGACAAGCAGATCGGGGGGCGCCAGAGCCCGTATCTTTTCAAGCCTTTCGTCATGATGGCCGACGGTAACGACGGACCGCACCCCATAGGCCTTGATAAACTGGTTAAGGCCAAGGCTCACGGCGCCGTCGCCGAAGATTATTACGTCCATGCCTTCTTTTATTCCGAAATTACGCAGCGCGCTGTAATTTTCCTTGAAGGTAAGGATCATGACCGCGTCGGTCCATGAAATATCATTAGGGAAAATTTTTGTCTGAAAATCAATTTCCTCGGGCCAAAAACGCAGGACGTGCGCGTTAACGCCGTCTTCCTTCATTTTACGGTAATCGTAGGCCAATGAATATTCGGTCATGCCGCCGTAGGCCATGCGGTAGCCGCATTCGGGAATGTTGACCGTCACAGGACAAACCACCCTGTCGCCGGCCTTGAAACTCCGCACCTTCCGGCCGGTTTCCACAACTTCCCCTACCGCTTCATGCCCCAGGATCACAGGGTATATAAAAGGAAAATCGGGATTATCGGGATGATCGCCGTGGGCGATCTTCAGATCCGTGCTGCTGCAAATTCCGCACGCCTTTACCCGTACAAGACATTCATAATCCCCAAAAACCGGCATGGGAATATCGACGCACTTTACCAGCGCGGGATTTCCCGCCTCAAGAACGGCGACAGCTTTCATTGTTACCTTCCCTTTTACGCGGAATGCATGGTACGCATTATCACTTCGTCCTGCTGTTTGGAATCAAGATAAATAAAATATTCGCAGAAACCGGCTATGCGGACCACAAGATCGCGGTGTTTTTGGGGATTGATTTTCGCGTCAAGCAGATCTTCCTGACTTACAAAATTAACCTGCACCTGCGGGCCGCCGCCGCGAAGATAGGTCCGCAGCAAATTCTTCAGCGCAAGCGCCCCGCCTTTAGTGTTGAACAGCGAAGGGTTCACCTTGATATTGGTCGCCAGGGACCCGTTCAAATACGAGTAATCCAGTTTAAGCAGCGTATTGAACAGCTTCGTGGGGCCTTCGGTATCACGCCCCTGAGACGGGCCCAGCCCGTCGGAAAGGGGGGCCCCGTCCGCCCGTCCGTCCGGCGTAGCGGGGGTAATCTCCCCGGTACTGACGCTCCCGGTATAACTGAAATAGGAACTGACGTATTTCTCCGGTATTGTTCCGTCGTTGAGCCTGTACACTTCGCCGGTAAAGGTTTCAAACATCTTCGCGGCCAGAGAATCCGCCTCTTCAAGGCCGTTGCCATAATGAGAGGCGGCGTTAAGAACATGCAGGCGGAGGATTTCCTCCCCCTTGAAGTTGTTTTCTACCGCGCGGAGATACTCGTCAAGGGTAAACTTTTTCTCTTCGTAAACGATTTTTTTTACGGCCATAAGGGAATCGACCGCCGTCGCCAGCCCCATGCCCCCTATGGCGACATGGGCGGGAATCTCGGGCCCACCCCTGTACATATCAAGCCCTTTTTCAAGACAGCCGTCAACAAACAGCGAACCAAAAGGATCGCAGCCGCGGCTCTGGGGAAACGTAAAGCCGGGAGGCAGCCTGCAGCCCCTGATCCGCAGGCGGATTTTTTCAAGGCAGGCGTTAAACAGATCCTCAAAACTGTCCCAGACGTACCCGCCCTTTTTGTAATCACCGAACATTTCCCCAAGTATCTGAGGATACGAAAGAAAGGTTCCGGGAAGGGACACCCAGCCCGCGTGCCTGTTCTGGATGAGCATTTCCACGCAGCCCATGTTGTAAAAATCCCTGGCGTCCCCGATGCGGTAGCCCAGGGCCTGGAAGTTTTTTATCCATACGTCGTCGTTGACAAGCATGGGCATGCCGAAGCCCTGCCGTATTGTTTCAAAGGATTCGTCATACAGCCATTCGGGACTTAAGCCCCCGGCAACCCGGACGGCAATATTCGGATAGGGAAGCCTTACAACGCGGGCGGCCTCAAGGAATACGCGGGTAAGCTCATTGGCGCCGTCCCCGCCGTCCGGAGTGGTTCCGGCAAGCATGACGCTTTGAACGGTCCGCATTTTGGGCTCATTCACCTTGAGCATCATGCAGCAGAGAAGCTCCCGGACTTCCCCGGCGGTGATGATCCCGTTTTTAATGTCGTTTTCGTAGAAGGGGAACATGTACTGGTCAAAACGCCCAAAGGAAAGAGCGGAACCCATGGCGGTATTGGCAATGATGTGGGTGATCCACAGGAGCTGCAGCGCCTCCCTGAACGTGGCGGCCTTTTCGGAGGCAGCCTTTTCAAGGGTAACGCCAATGGAGGAAAGTTCCCGGGCACGGGCGCTGTCCGGCTCCTTTTTGGCGGCCTGCGAATAGACGCCGGCGTAACGCCTGATATACCGGATCGCCGCCATGACCGAGATCCGCGCGGCGGCGTAGAATTCTTTTTTTCCGGCGTCCCGGGTTTCCGCGAGCTTTTTTTCTATTTTTTCAAGGAGTTTCCCGTAACCGGTATTGATGATCATCCGGTAATTCAGGTGAAGATGATTGGCGCTAATCCACGGAAGCCCGTCAATGAGACGCATTGCCTCTTCGCCGTAATCGTACTGGAAAGTGAACTCCAGGACTTTCGCGATATGCTGCGGGGTTATGCTAGGTGAACGTTCATATTTCCGCTGAAGTTCTCCGGTGATCTTCTGCAGCCGGGAATAGTCTATATTCGCGTCGAAATTGTCCCTGGCCATAAGGGCCCACCGGGACGGGGAATTCCTTAAAACCGCCGCCTCAAACCTGACGGCGTCTTTTTCGCGGACGGCGCCTGACCCCTTAAGCTCCGCCTCTATGGCGGCCTCCGCCTCTTTGAGCTGTTCCGCGTAATCCGGCACGGAGTGATCCACAGGCCACATGCCGAGGATGGAGCCCCCCAGTATTTCATGGGGAAGCACCGGTAAATCCACACTGTCAAGAAGATGTTCAAAGGCTTTTGCCCGCCGTATCTGCTGCGGCTGGCCAACGGTTTCCGCCAGCGATTCGGCGACAAGCGGATAAAAGACGGTTTTTCTGACCCCGGCGTCCATGAGATCTTCGATGGTTTTTTTGAATTTGAGGATTCCGGCGTTCTTTTCCGAACCGCTTTCCCTTACCGCCGTCAGCAAATCTTCCATAAGGACAGCCCTCCTTGTTCCGCGCAAGCGCATACCAGGCTGAAAAACCGCGGAAGCCCCAAAACCAAAAGTGAACCGAAGGCCCGCGTTTCGCAAAAGACCCGGCATACTGAGTATACCCGCGGTTACGGCAAAAAGCAAGCTCTTTTTATCATTATCCAGGGAAAACGGAAAGACTGCCGTATATTCCCCATACCGGCGGCGGAAGGGCAATCGTGATGCCGCGCGTATCATCCCGCGAAAACATCCCGCGGGCTGGACCCGGAGATTGACCGTCATGCCCCGGAGCTTCGAGATATGCTGTTCTCATTATGAAACCCTCAATACGAATCAGAACCCATTAAACAATTATCCATGTATAGCTTCCTTCAAAGTGAAATATTCTGCTTCCATAATATTTTCCGGAAACATCACCAACTACAATTATCCATTCACCAGTCTTGACTAATATCCCGCGTGTTTTATTTGGATCTATATAGTAATAAACTTTTTTAAAAAGAAAATATTCACCTGTATCAATTTTTAATTTTTCAAGAGTATAGTTTGTTATAGCAACAACTGCCTCCGGTTCATCATTATCCTCCATAAGATTTGAACATGACATCAAAATTATCAGAAAAAACATAAAAATATATTTTTTCATTACAGTCTCCCGGAATAACGATTATACACAAAATCTATACGTTTATATGCGGAATGATCTGGGTAAACCGGAACCCCGAGCCGCCTGCGGGCCCGGTAAGGCACGCAGGACAAAAAAGCGCAAACAGGCCTGTTATGCGGCGCTTGGACA
>JAISEB010000027.1 GCA_031264395.1 Treponema sp.
GTATGATTTTTCGCGTGGCTTACCGAATTGCCGGTTACCGTATGTTTTCCGCAGATATCGCAGGTCCGTGACATAACATCCTTCCTTGTGTATAACTGGGCGAAAAACGCCCGGAACCATCATACTACCGGAAAAAGGGGGAAATGTAAAGGGGGGCAAGGCTCCTGTATTTGCTTTTTTCAACCTCGAATTTTCCTTAAAAACGGTATGTTTTGAAGAAAATATTCACCGCAAGGTCGAAGAAGTCGAAAAAGGAAGAGAAAAAGGGGATTTGAAAGCAAAAACTTATTTGACTTTTTCTCCTTTGCGGTTAAAAATTCTTCCAAAACTTGGTGGTTTCTTGGGATATGAAAGTAAATGCAGTCACCCTGAAGGGGGCACAGGCAGGGCAGCGGCAAATATCGGCCCGCGGCCCCCGCGCTTACGCCCGTGATTCCCAATCACGCGTGATCCCCAACCGGCTGCACAAAAATCGGTGAAAATGTCCTATAGTGCAATGGGAATCGTCAAAGAACAAGGTAAAATATCGAAGCAGACGAGCCGGAAACCTTGTATTGCGGCCATAAAAACGCCTTTGTTTTGACCCTTCCTTCTGGAAAGCCGTCTGCCCAAAAATGAACGCCAGGTTTGGCCGCCCTGCCCTCAATGAAGAAGATGCCCATGCGTTCCCGGACGGTTTTAATGTGGACGGCATTCTCTGCATGGAAGGCGGGAGGAAGGCCGGTAATGACTATATCGTTCATTTGGAAAGACAAGCCGGGATTTTTACCAGGACTTGACTCGTAACCCCCAATATGCTTATAAAGATTATCGGAGTCTAACATGTTAATCTCAGAGCGGGAAAGAACCATCCTGAACTATCTTAGCGAGAAAAACTTTTCAAGTATCCATGAATTAATAAAACGAACCAACGCATCACAGGCAACACTTAGGCGCGATCTCGACAGGCTCGAAAAGAACGGCTTGATAAAAAAAGTCCGCGGCGGAGCCATGATTGCGGAGGATAATAAAATTCCTGAAAGTATGATCGTTTTTGATCCCAGTTCAACTCCCTATGACATGCAACAGCCCTTTGATATCAGGATGCACAATAATGTAAGAAAAAAAATGTGCATAGCCAAAGAAGCGGCGGCCCTTTGCGGCAATAACGAAACCATTCTTATCGACGGCGGTACAACATCTTATTTTATGACAAAATTTTTAAAAAACAGTTCTATAAACATTCTGACAAATTCAATTATCATCGCTTATGAACTTGTAAGGACTAATAATAAAATTGTTATTTCCGAGGGAATTATAACGCCAAACAACATGTTAATACTTGATTTTATCAATAAAAACCCCTTCTCCCATTTCAACATTTCAAAGGCCTTTATCCCCGTAGAGGGTTTTAATTTCCACGGGCCTATTTCATCGGACATGTTTCATATGCGGATGAAATCATCTCTGATTGCTCAATCGGATTCGGTAATTATTCTGCTGGACTCTTCAAAATTCGACCGCAACGGAACCCTTAGATTATGTGAACTCGACCAAATAGATACGGTTATTACCGATAAGGACATACCGTCCCGTTATATAGAACTGTTCAAAGCAAAAAACATCAGGCTTATTATTGCAAAAGAAGAAACACCTCAAGCAATTTGATTCGTAGCGAAGGGGTTCATACCCCCCGCTCTTCAGAACAAGGAGAGTCATTGGCGGAATGGGTCCATGCCGCTCATACGCAAGTCAAGTCCCCGGCGAAAGCCAATAGTCATCAAGCAATTGTTCGATTTTCCGGTAAGAACTTGTTTTCTCATTCATCAGGGGCCTTTCCGCCGGATCGCCGGTTACCGGACGGGCGTAACGGGCGCCGATACGCCGGCACGATTCGGTGTAACCGGAATCGATTCCAAGACCTACCAGAACTGGTATAATAGCGCCGAGGCATGTGGTCTCGGAACACGAAGCATGTACCACATTACGGGACAGCGCCGCTGAAAGGATGCTGAGGAACACCTGGGAATTGGCTCCTCCGCCGCAGACATGCACCCTATTGACCGCTACATCCTTGGGAATCGCCTCGAAATGATTTCTGTGGTTAATCGCTATACCCTCATACAAGGCCCTAAGAAAATGGGCCATTGAATGCCATGGTCTTATCCCGTAAAAACCCGCGGATGCTTCTGGTATCAATTGGGAACCGTAAAGATAAGGATGGTATATCAACATTTCATCCTTGGGACATTCAGCTACCAGGGCGTCGCAAATCGCCAATATGGATTGACCCGCATCGGCCTTTGCCGCAACGCGGATACTCTGCTCATGCAGCCTGATAAACCAGTCGAGATTAACAAAAGACGCCGGGCTGGAACTCATCAGGAGGTATTTGCCGGGAACAGCATAGCTGCGGATGAGCCAGCGTTTCCGGCTTTCCTTGTCCAGAATGGGCGTATCCGTAACCAAATCGTTCCCGCTCCAGCTGCCGGTTATAATGCAGACATCCCCCTCTTCAACACAGCCGGCCCCCAATGCCGAACCGGAACAATCGTGCATTCCGGAAAATACCGGAACGTCTTTGAAACAAGGCAGCCGTTCGGCCAGTTCGGAAGAAACACGGCCGGCAATCTCCTGGGAAGGTACTTGGGGCACTGTCTTGCCATAAGCTTCCTGAATATCCAGAAGTTCAAAAATCTCTTTCCGGTATACCCCAAGAGTATCCGTAAGAGTTGCACTGGAATCGGAATAATCGGTACATATCCTGCCGGTAAGCCTGTATTTGATCCAGTCCTTTATAAAAACAATACTGTGGCTTCTTGTATAGGTATCATAATCATGCTGTTTATACCACTTAAGCAGAGCGGCGGGGGTTCCCGAATACGGAGATTCTCCCGCTATGGCATAGTACTCTTCATACTGCGGGGCGGCTTCCCATTCACGCAGAATCGACGCCGCCCTGGTATCAAGAGACGATATGGCGGGGGAGATCGGAACCCCGGCCTTATCCAGCATCAACAGGCCATCGCCGGCTCCGGTACAGGTAACGGCAAGTACACGGTGGCGCTTGTCCCGCACCGCTTCATTCACGCGGACAAGAAGATCCGCCGTAAAAGACCAGATTGTTTCGGGGTCTCTCTCCACAACCCCGCCTTTACGTTTTTCAAGTTCACAGGGGCTGCGTTCGATATGTACAATATACCCCTCCAGATCAAAGAGTACGCATTTTAACGTACTGGAACCAATATCAATCGCAAGAATACAATCCATGATCTTCCCGTTGTTACTTTACCGTATGGTTCCGCGAACCTTTTTGATAATCAATAAAATTACCATAAAGCAATTCAACAGATTTTTCCAGGGCCTCCGGGGTCGAACCTGCTATATGAGAAGTCAGCACCAGGTTATCAAGACGGAGATATTCGCTGTCTTTACACAGGGGTTCTTCCGGAAATACATCCAGGGCGGCGCCTCTTATTTTTTTATTCCGAAGAGCCTCAAGCAGGGCCGCGGCATCAATAATTTCCGCCCGGGCGGTGTTAACGAGAAAGGCGCTGCCTTTCATAAGTTCTATTTCCCGCCGGCCTATTAATCCTTTTGTCGCTTCGGTCAGACGGACGTGGATTGAAACAAAGTCGGAAGTCTTGATTAACTCGTCAAGGCCAATGTTCTCCGCGCAGGTTGTATTTTCCTTGTAATAGGGATCATAGTACACGATTTTACATCCAAAACCGGCTAATTTTCTGGCTACCAAACGCCCGATCTCTCCGAATCCGATCAGGCCTACCTGTTTTTTTTCCAATTCGACCGGTTCATAGGAAAATTCTTTTTTCCAGTGGCCGAGTTTCAGCGCGTGATGAGCATAGGCCAGATTGCGGGAAACCGCCAGCATCATACCGATGGTAAATTCGGCAACCGCTACCGCGTTTCTGCCGGAAATATTGATCACCGGAACACCGGAGCTTCTGGCAGCTTTCAAATCCACATTGCTAACCCCCGTCCGGGATACTCCTATCAATTTGATCTTTTGTACCATTGACGCAGGTACGGGACAGAAATCAACAAAGAGGGCATCCTTCCCCTGAAGATGTTTCTTTACAATATCAAGAGATACGTCATCGGGAATACTCCCTTTTTCCATGGTTCGAACAATAGCCTCCAGCTCACTGCGGTCATCCGGCCCCCATTGAACAACTTTAACCTCATGCCCTGCTTCGGTTAACATAAACAAACGGCTCTCAAACTGCTGTTGAGTTACAAATGCATCGCCGACAATCAATATTTTCACCTGTTCGCTCCTGCTAACCTTTTACCGCTCCAAAACTAAGCCCTCTTATGAGAGACTTTTGAACAAAGAAGAACATAATCGTAAGAGGAATTATCAAAACGGAACCGGCGGCGGCCATGCTGTTCCATTCTATACCGGTATCAGTAACAAAGGAGGCAATGGCAACCGGCAGCGTCTTTGTATGCATACTGGAGAGGATTAAAGCAAAGATAAATTCACTCCAGGACAAGACAAACACAAAAACTCCGGTAGCAAAAAGTCCCGGTTTGGCGATAGGGTATACGATGCCAAAAATTATTTTTATTTTTGTACAGCCGTCAAGCATAGCCGATTCGTCCAGCTCTGCCGGTATATCGTCAAAAAACCCCTTTGTCATCCAAACCACATAGGGAAGGTTTAATACCGAATAAACAATTATCATTCCGGGGAAAGTATCCAAAAGGGCGAACCTTGACATAACAAGGTATATCGGAATCAAAACAGCAATAGCAGGCAGCATGCGCTGGGTCAGTATCCAGAACGCCACATGGTCGGTAAATTTGTTCTTGAGCCTCGATATAGTATATGCCGCAAAAGAACCGGTTATCAGGGAAATCGCCGTAGAAAAAACACAAATAATAATACTGTTTTTAAAATACAAGAAAAACTTCAATGTAGAAAATACCTTGCGGTAATTGTCCAGGGTCGGCGTGAAGGACAAATTGGGCGTCAGGGTTTGAACATAATTTCTCGGTTGAAATGATACGGAGATAAAATAGAAAAAAGGAATAAGGATAACAAGGATTACAACTACAAGGAACATCCTCCTTACCGTTACGCCTATGATGGAAATCACGCGGGATCTTGTACGAGAAGCCATACTATATACCTTTCCTGTATCTGTTGACCACAAACTGGGTTACCACGATAGTAACTATAAGCAAGATCAGCGAGGCCGCCGAGGCATAGGACGTATCAAAAATTTTGAACCCCTGCCTGTAAATATAAAAGCTGATAGTCTCCGTATGAGTTCCGGGACCTCCATAGGTCATAGTAAATATTTTATCATATTCCCTGATAGCATCCATGCCGCGAATCAGCAGGCTTATAAATATCGTGTTCTTTAACGAGGGAAGCGTAATATACCAAAATATTTGATGTGACGCCGCTCCGTCTATTCTTGCCGCTTCAAAAAATTCCAGAGGCAATGACTGCAGACCGCTGTAAATAAACAGTAATATATAAGGCGTCCACTGCCAGACATCAACCGTAATAACGGCAAACATGGAAATCACATTGTGGGCCAGAAAGGGAAAACGGTCAAGACCTATGATGGTAAGGAAATAGTTGACCAAACCCACGTCATAATTGAACATAAACCGCCACATCAGCCCGATTATAATCGGAGTAAGCATTATCGGCATAAGAAAAACAGTCAGCAAAATTCTGCCGAAAGTCCCTTCCTTGTTTAATGCCAGTGCAATCAAAAGGCCAAACAGAAATTCTATCGAAACGGCGACTGTCACATATATGAAGGTACGGACAAACGCCTGCAGAAACATCGGATCCGTAAAAAGCCTCCGGTAATTCTCAACCTGGACAAACCTGACCGGATCGAAGGGACGGGAAAGCGAATAGCTTGTAAAGCTGATAAAAATTGAATAAAGCAGAGGATAGATGTTTATCAATAAAAAGAGAACAATGCTGGGAACTAAAAGCAGATAATAGTACCGTGTTTTTTTATTTACAAAACCGGATAATCCCCTAAACATGAAGCAACACTCTCTTTGTTGTAAAAACTGATACTTGTTATGAAATCCTTGGCATGGAAAAATGCCAAGGATTTTTTGTCTCTTTTACTTCCTGAGCATGGGAGTAACGTCTCTTATCGCAGCATCAAGGGCAGCCTTCGGCTCCATCTCCCCGGAAACAGCCTGGGCGATGCGTACGTTCAACACTTCCCCTATTTGAGCCCCTTCAACACCATGATAGAAGATTACCGATTTCTCCAATATAGAGACTATGGCGCTCACGTGCGGATTCACGGCAAGCAATTGGGGATTCTGCGCCTGGGACAGACGTGAAGCATGCTGGCGGCCGTTAATCTGCATGTTGGCTACATTGGCGCGATCAGTTAACCACATTACCGTATAGGCGGCGGCGTCCGCTTTTTTCGAATAGCTTGAAACGCCAAAGGCCCATCCGCCAAGACAAGCGCTATATTTGGCGGTAGCGCCGGGTTTAACCGGAAAGGCGATGCTCTTTACTTTGCCTTTAACGGGAATGCCGGGAGCCTCCAGTTCAGGGGTTATACCGGAAGCGCTGATTCCCATGGCGATAAGGCCGTTCTTTACATTTTCATTAAGCTCATGCTCGCCATAAGCATCAATATCCGGGGGACAATACTTCTTAAGTTCAATAAGGAAATTAATGGCGTCGATGCCAGCCTGGCTGTTAAAAACAGGCTGATCGTTGGCGTCAAACAGCTCTCCGCCGGCCGCGAAAAGCAGGGGAGCCCACGCCAAGGTCAAATTCCACCCCCGCCGGGCGGGAAACCCAAAACCATACTGATCGATTCTGCCGTCACCATTGGTATCCTTGGTCAAGGCCTTGGCGGCGTTTAACACATCGGTCCATGTTTTCGGCTCGCTCAGCCCTTCGGCGGCAAGAAGATCGGTCCGGTAAAGGAAAATACGGGTGTCCGGCTGATAGGGGAACCAATATACATCGCTGCCGCCGTTAAATTCCTTCCAGACATAAGGAATCATGTCATTAAGCTCTACATTAGGATAGCCCGAGCTGCCTATATACTTGGTTAAAGGAGTCGCAAATTGGGCATACTCATAGGACCATTCGGTACAGGGATTGATAATATCGTATCGTTTACCCCCGGTAGCATCAGCAAGCTGCCGCGCCCGGATATCCTCATAGGGAACCTGATCCACCCTCAGTTCAATGCCCGTCTCCGCTTTCAATTTCGGCGCAAGCACATTGATGATGTATTCCGTATCCAGGCTGGTAAAAATCAACGCATTTACCACAGTTCCGGCAAAGGGCTTATCGCTCGAAGCCTGATCGGAACCGCGGGCAAATACAGCCCCGGAAAAAATAAGGGCACACAGAACAAAAACAATACCTTTCTTTAGAATCATATCTGCCTCCTGAGAATTAATATGATTGATTGTAAGTCCACATTCTCAGCGGTGTCAAGAAAAAAAATCATTTTTAATCAAAAATAATCAAAAACGTGCTTGGATATGAGAGGAAGTCAGATTCATAGGAGCGGGCCGCCCGCGGCCCCCGCGTTTACGCCCGTGATTCCCAATCACCCGTGATCCCCAATCGGTTGCACAAAAATCCCGCTTCCTGTATAAATTTATACGGTTCACCGCGCGCGGCAAGGCGTCCGGGGGCGGAAATCGGGCGTATAATCCTTCAAGGAGTCATGATGGGCGAGCAAAAGGAGGGGGAACAGCGTACCCTCAACAGGTTTATGTGTACCCGTTCTTCCGGAGGCATGTACCGGCCGGAAGATGAGCATGATTCCTGCGGCATAGGCTTTGTCGCGGACATAAAGGGCCGTAAATCCCACGACATTCTGAAGCGGGGCCTTGAAGTCCTGGAACGGATGGAACACCGGGGCGCCGAAAGCGCCGATAACAAAACGGGCGATGGTTCGGGCGTGCTGCTTCAAATTCCCCATGACTTTTACAAACGGCTCATTCCCGGCCTTCCCGAAGCCGGTTCCTATGGAACGGGGCTGATCTTCTTCCCCGGCCCGAACAGCGAACAAAAGGACGAACATACCCGTATAATCCTCGATACTATAGATGAAACCGCCCGCGCCGCAGACCTTGCGGCCATCGCCATAAGGGACGTGCCCGTCAATAACGGCGCAATCGGGCTTATCGCCCGTGCGGCGGAACCGGCGGTAAAACAGCTGGTGCTGGCGGACAAAAAGGCCGGGACGGAAGGGGCCAGAGACGCGGCGAACACGGAAGGCGCGGCGGGTTCGGAAGGCGTTTCCGATCTGGAGCTCCGGCTCTTTATTTTCAGGAAAAAACTGGAAAAGACCCTCAGGGCCAAAGGGGCGCAGGCCTACATGCCGTCCCTTTCTTCCCGCGTCATCGTGTACAAGGGAATGATGATGTCTTCCCAGCTCAAGGAATATTTCCCGGAGCTCCGCGACGAAACCATGGCAACCGCGGTCGCGCTGGTCCATTCCCGCTTTTCAACCAACACCTTTCCCGACTGGCCCCTGGCCCAGCCTTTCCGTATGGTGGCCCACAACGGCGAAATCAACACGATACGGGGCAACCGCTTCTGGATGGAAGCCAGGGAAGCCCTCTTTGATCATCCCCGTTTTGGCGGGCACATAAAGGACATACTTCCTTCCATAGAGCCGGGAAGAAGCGATTCCGCCAGTTTCGATAACGCGCTGGAACTGCTTGTCATGTCGGGCCGGAGCCTTCCCCACGCCCTCATGATGCTGATCCCCGAATCCTGGAACGACAAGAATCCCATTCCGGACGAGCTCAAAATCTTTTACCAGTACCACGCCTGCGTCATGGAACCCTGGGACGGGCCGGCTTCCATGGTCTTCTGCGACGGCCGTTATGTGGGCGGTACGCTGGACAGGAACGGGCTGCGGCCTTCGCGGTACACGATTACCCGCGGCGGCATGATAGTAATGGCGTCGGAAACAGGGGTGCAGGATTTTGCCGTGGGGGAAGTGGCGTACAAGGGAAGGCTGCTTCCCGGAAAACTTCTTCTTGTAGATATGGAGAAGGGGCGCATTATTCCCGACGAGGAAGTAAAGCGCACGGTATGCGGCCGGAAGCCCTACGGCAAATGGATCGAAAAGAACCTGGCCGTTCTTGATCAGGATGAAAAAGAGGGCGAAACGGACGACCCGCTTTTCCGGGATAATAAAACGATCCTTTTTATGGAAAGATCCATGGGCTATTCCCGTGAAGACAGGGAAAACCTCCTTGTTCCCATGGCGTCAGGCGGGCAGGAGCCTACCTCTTCCATGGGGATGGACGCCCCCCTCGCCGTCTTTTCCGGCCGGCCCCAGCGGGTATACGCCTACTTCAAACAGGTTTTTGCCCAAGTAACGAATCCTCCCGTCGATTCAATACGGGAAGATCTTGTCATGACTCTGACCAGTTTCGCGGGCCCACAGGGGAACCTTCTTGACGAAAGCGAAACCCGGTGCCGGAGGATCAAGGTGCTTAACCCCATCATGACGCCCGGCGATCTAAAGCGGCTTCTGGCAATTAACCCGGCCGTATTCAAGAGCGCCGTCCTTGACGCGGTATTCGAGGCCGGGAATACTTCCGTCAAAGCAGGACAAGGGGAAGGAAAGAGCGCCCTTGAAGAGGCGCTTGACCGCCTCGCGGAAGAAGCCGCCGGAAAAGTAAGGGCCGGCGCTTCCCTGCTTGTCCTTTCCGACAGGGCGGCCCTTGACCCCGGCGCGGGACGCTGCGGAATTCCGGCCCTCCTTGCGGCCGGCGCGGTTCATCACTCTCTTATGGAACAGGGCCTCCGCATGAAGGCGTCCATCATTGTCGAATCGGCGGAACCAAGGGAGATCATGCACTTCGCCCTTCTCTTCGGTTACGGCTCGGATCTTGTCGTACCCTACGGCGCGCTGGCGGCCCTTGCCGAAATTTGCGGAAGTTTCGACGGCGGAAGAACGGGCGATTTTGTTCACGCCAAAAAGAACTACCTTAAAGGCCTTTCCAAGGCGATGCTCAAGGTAATGTCAAAAATGGGAACCAGCACCCTCCGCTCCTACCGGGGTGCGCAGGTTTTTGAGGCCGTGGGGCTCTCGGACGCTGTCGTAAACAAATGTTTCCGGGGCACGGTAAGCCGCATTTCCGGGGCGGGCTTTGCCGAACTGGAGGCGGAAGCCCTCGCCCATTACCGCGCGGCGCTGGACGCGTACGCGGCCGCGGGAGCGGACCTCCGCCCCGGCGATTACCTCCTTTCCGGCGAAGGCCAGTACCGCTGGAGGAAAAACGGGGAACGGCACGCCTGGAACCCGGACATGAGACACCTCCTTCAACAGGCGGCGCGCACGGGAAGCTACGGGGCGTTCAAGCGTTTTTCCGCCCTTTCCGACAGCCTTAACCGGAGCCCCCATGTGATACGGGGCCTTATCGATTTCAGGGGGCCGGGAACAGGCGGAAAGGAGACAGGCGGAGGGCCCGGCGTTCCCGGCGCGCCTCTTCCGCTTGAGGAAGTGGAAAGCGCCGAAGCAATCATGAAGCGCTTTACCACCGGGGCCATGTCTTTCGGTTCCATATCGAAAGAGGCCCACGAGACCATAGCGGTAGCGATGAATTCGATTAAGGGCCGTTCCAATTCTGGGGAAGGCGGGGAAAACCCCGAACGCTACACGCCGCGGCCCGACGGAACCTGGGCGCGGTCGGCCATCAAGCAGATAGCCTCGGCGCGTTTCGGGGTAACAAGCGAATACCTTGCCAACGCGGCCGAGCTTCAGATCAAGATAGCCCAGGGCGCCAAGCCCGGCGAGGGGGGCCAGCTTCCCGGCCACAAGATCGACGTCAGTATCGCCAAAACGCGCTTCTCGACGCCCGGCGTCACCCTCATAAGCCCGCCGCCGCACCACGACATCTATTCAATCGAGGATCTTGCCGAACTTATCTTCGATCTTAAAAACGCCAATCCCGCCGCGCGCATCAGCGTCAAGCTGGTATCGGAGACCGGGGTGGGAACCGTCGCCGCCGGCGTGGCGAAGGCCCACGCGGACAACATCCTCATTTCAGGCTACGACGGCGGCACCGGGGCAAGCCCCCAGTCCAGCATACGCCACGCGGGGCTTCCCTGGGAGCTGGGGCTTTCGGAGACCCATCAGGTGCTGGTGCAAAACGGGCTGCGCGGCAGGGTACGGCTTCAAACCGACGGCCAGCTCAAGACGGGCCGCGACATCGTCATTGCCGGCATGCTGGGCGCGGAGGAATTCGGCTTCGGAACTTCGGCCCTCATCGTCCTTGGCTGTGTCATGATGCGGAAATGCCACGAGAACACCTGCCCCATGGGGGTGGCGACACAGGACCCACGGCTGCGGGCGCGTTTTTCAGGCAAAAGCGGGCATCTTGTCAATTTTTTCCGTTTCCTTGCCGAAGAAGTCCGGGAGATCATGGCGTCCCTGGGTTTCAGGCACTTCGACGATCTTGTAGGAAGGGCAGATCTCCTTACGCAGCGGCGGCCGGAGGCGGGTCCCGGACCTTCCCTCGCGGCGGCGAAAACCGCCGGGGTGGATCTTTCCCGCATCCTTGTAAAGGCCGAAGGGCCGTCCTTTATTCCCGGCGGGCAGGAAACCCGCTGCGTTCAGGAGCAGATACACAAGACAAGCCACGTGCTCGACAAAAAACTTATCGAATTGTGTTCCCCTTCGCTTGATAAAAAGAACCCCACGGCCCTGAACCTCCCCGTCAAAAACACCGACAGGGCGGTCGGCGCAATGCTTTCCTGGGAAGTAAGCAGGCGTTTCGGCGGTTACGGCCTTCCCGAAAATTTTATTACGGTTGACTTTTCGGGGTCCGCGGGGCAGAGCTTCGGCGCTTTTCTTGCGCGGGGAATCACCTTCCGCCTTGCCGGAGACGCCAACGACTATCTGGGCAAGGGGCTTTCCGGCGGCCGCATCGTTGTGGCGCCCCCCGAAGGCTCCGCCTTCAGAACCGAGGAAAACATCATCGCGGGAAACACGGTTCTTTACGGCGCGACGTCGGGGGAACTCTTCGCCGCCGGAAACGCCGGAGAGCGTTTCTGCGTGCGGAACTCGGGCGCGCTTGCCGGGGTGGAAGGCACGGGGGATCACTGCGCCGAGTACATGACGGGCGGGCGGCTTGTGGTGCTGGGGAATGTCGGCCGTAACTTCGCGGCGGGCATGTCGGGGGGCATCGCGTATGTGTTCAACAAAAACGGGCAGTTTGAATATTTCCTCAACAGGGGAATGGTGGAACTTTCCGGCCTTGACAACGAGGAAGACGAGAAATTTGTCAGGGACTGCATAGAAAAACACGTCTACTGGACCGGCTCCGCCTGGGCCAGGGAAATACTTCTTTCCTGGGATGAAAACAGGCGGAAATTCATCAAGGTTCTCCCGGTTGAATACAAACGGGCCCTGCAGGAAATGAAACTCGCGGAGCTGGACCGGAAACTCTACGAAATCCGTGAACGGGAAGAACTGGAGGTACGGTCGTAATGGGCGATCCAAAAGGATTCTTGAAGATAAAGAGGCAGGTTTCAGGCTACAGGCCCGTCGAGGAACGCATCAACGATTACAGCGAAGTGGAGGTGAGCCTTTCCGACGAAGACAGGCGCTCCCAGGCCGCCCGCTGCATGGACTGCGGCGTTCCCTTCTGCCACTGGGCCTGTCCCATTTCCAACAACATGCCCGAATGGCAGGACCGTATCTACCGGGGCGACTGGGCCGGCGCATGGGCGCTTCTGGAAGACACCAATCCCTTCCCCGAATTTACAGGAAGGGTATGCCCGGCGCTCTGCGAGGCTTCCTGCGTGCTTGGGGCCAACGACGAGCCCGTAACGATACGGCAGAACGAGCTTGCCGCCATAGAAAAAGCCTTTGAACTGGGGCTTGTCATTCCCCGCCCTCCCCGGAGCCGCAACGGAAAAAAAGTCGCCGTGATAGGGGCCGGGCCCGCCGGGCTTTCCGCCGCGTATTACCTTAACCGGGCGGGATTTACCGTCACCGTATTCGAGGCGGATAAAAAACCCGGCGGCTATCTCCGCTACGGCATCCCCGATTTCAAGCTGGACAAGAATTTTATAGACAGGCGGCTCCGGCTCATGGAAGCCGAAGGGGTGATCTTCAGGGTCAACACCCGCATAGGAAAGGCCCGCTACGGTTTCGGCCTTAAAGGGCCGGACGGGCCGGGGGAAGAACGCTCCGCCGCCTCCCGCGTCGAGGCGAAATCGCTTGAGGGGGATTTCGATCTTGTCCTCCTTACCATAGGGGCAAGGGAACCCAGGGACATAGTCATACCCGGCAGGGAAAACACGGGGATAATTCAGGCTCTGGACTATCTTTCGCTGCAGAACCGTATCCTTGGCGGCGAAGAGACGGGGATTCCGCCCGTTACCGCCTTCGGCAAACGGGTACTGGTGGTAGGCGGCGGCGACACCGGCTCCGACTGCGTCGGAACGGCAAACCGGCAGGGGGCGCTTTCGGTAACCCAGATCGAGGTGCTTCCCAAGCCCCCGCCGCACAGATCCCCCGACGAGCCCTGGCCCCTGTGGCCCAAGGTGCTCAAGACTTCAAGCTCCCACCTTGAAGGGGGGGAGCGGCTCTGGTCGGTTAACGCCGCCGCCTTTAACGGAAAAGACGGCGCCGTTGATTCCGTTACCGCCAACCGCGTCGAGTGGACACGGAAGGAAGACGGCGCATGGACAATGAAGGAGATCCCGGGCTCCGCGTTTACGCTGGGCGCCGATCTTGTACTCCTCGCCATGGGCTTTACCCACGTAGTGCAGGACGGCGCGGTCGCCGACCTTGGCCTTGAACTTGACGCGCGCGGCAACATACGCACCGCGGGCAGCTTTCATACCAGTAACCCCAAAGTGTGGGCCGCCGGGGATTCCCGCAACGGCGCGAGCCTTGTTATCCGGGCGCTTGCCGACGGCAGGGCCGCGGCCGAGGCTATCATCGCGGCGCTGGGATGAACGGGACGCCCGCGGATCACGGCGGGGCTTCCCCGCGCATCCTTGATCCAAAAACCGTAAGGGCCGTCGCCCTGGATCTGGACGGTACCGCCCTCCTTCCCGGTAATGTCCTTAGCCCGAGAACGGTAACGGTCCTTAAAACATGCATGGAGAAGGGCATCGCGGTGATCATAGCCACCGGCCGGGCCGTTGACGCGGCGGAAAAATACCGCGCCGCCATAGGAGCCGAAGGCCCCATGGTGTATTTTAACGGCGCGGAGGTTGTGGACATGCCCTCGCGGAGGATCCTTTCCGCTGCCCTGCTCGACAGGGAAATTGCCGTGTTCTGCGTGGAACTTTCCCGCTCCATGGGGGTGCATTTTCAGGTGTTTCTTTCCGGCCGCGGGGAAAAGGCCGGGGCGGCCAGTGACGGGGAATCTTCCCCGGCTTTGGACGCCGAGATCCTCCTGATTGAAAAAGAAAGCCCCGAGGCCGAAATGTACCGGAACCATACGGGCCTTGTCCCTGTTGCGGGCGATATTGCGAAGGCGCTTTCCGCCCCGGGCTCAGGATGCATCAAAGGCATGTTCATTGCCGATCCCGCCCTTCACGGCGCCATATCAAGGGAAATTTCGGGCCGTTTCGGAGGAGGCGCCGCCGTTGTAAGGACCTATCCGACTTTTCTTGAAGTACTGAATCCGGGCGTTTCCAAGGGTGAAGGGCTCAAGACCGCGCTCCTCTGCCGGGGCGTTGATCCCGGGGATACCGTGGCGCTGGGCGACGAGGAAAACGACCTCTCCATGTTCGCCGCGGCCGGTTTTTCCGCCGCGCCCGCCAACGCCAGGGAACAGGTCAGAGGGGCCGCGGATCTTGTCATTGGGGCGAACAGCGAAGACGGGGCCGCCGCCTTTCTGGAAGAACTCCTGTCGCGGCGAAGCGGCCTCTGACAGACTCTGAATCCCTACCCGGACAGCCCCCCGAAGATCCCCCGCAGCCATTCCTGTATGCGGTACTGGCTCTGCGCCATAAAGGCGTTGAGCGCCTGGTAGCGCCCGAAGATGATCAAAAAACCAATGACGACAAGGAAGATCCCGCTTATCCTGCGGATCAGATCCCCGTGGGACCGCCAGAAGCCCTTCCCTTTCCGCCCGCCCTTTTCAAGGGAACGGTTAAAGAGAAAGGCTGCCGCCAGAAAGGGAAGGCCAAGCCCCGCCGAATAGGCGCACAGGTAGACGGCCGACTCGGCTATGCCGCCCTGCCCCACCAAAAGGAGTATGCTCCCCAAGATGGGCCCCACGCAGGGAGTCCAGCCCGCGCCGAAGGCGATTCCCGCGAAAAAGGCCCCGGCAAAGCCCCGGGGCGGCCCGGAGAAATGAAAGCGCTTTTCATAATTGAGAATCTTGATAAAATCAAAAATGACGTTGAGTCCCAATATGATGACGATGATCCCCGAAATCAGGTTGATGATCTGCCCCAGCCCCTCAAGCAGCAGCATGGTTCCCGCCATGATAATGCTCATTACGACAAAAACGGCGCTGAATCCCAGAATGAAACAGCCCGTCACCGCCACAAGGCGCGGCCGGTTTTTGGCGTCAGGCGCCGTTCCGCCGAGGAACAGGAGCCATGAGGGGATAAGGGGCAGCACGCAGGGGGACAGAAAGGACAAGAGGCCCGCCCCAAAAGAAAGCAGGATAAAAAGTACCGGATTCAACAAAACCTCACTTGAAAAGTCTTCCCGAAACTTCGATTTTCGGGAAAATATCTTGACATTTACTAATATAAGGAATAAATTGGATTTTACAAAATCTTATTAATCCTATCAAATTTATATGCTGATGGGTATTTTTGAAACGAGGAGTTTTATTATGGCAGACAAACAGTACAAATTTGAGACCCTTCAGGTACACGCGGGACAGGAAAAACCGGACCCCGCCACGGACGCCAGGGCGGTGCCTATCTACCAGACCACGTCCTACGTATTTCCCAGTTCCGCCAAAGCGGCGAACCGTTTTGCCCTGACCGAAACGGGCAACATCTACACCCGCATCATGAACCCCACCTGGGACGTGTTTGAACAGCGGATCGCCGCGCTGGAAAAAGGGGCCGCCGCGCTGGCCACTTCCTCCGGGGCCGCCGCCACCACGTACGCCGTTCAGAACATTACCCGCAGCGGGGATCACATTGTTTCGGACTACCAAATCTACGGGGGAACCTACAACCTCTTCGCCAATACCTTTAGGGACCTGGGAGTGGAAACCACCTTTGTCGACGGCTCCAGGCCGGAGAATTTCGAAAAGGCCATAAAGCCGAACACCAGGGCGATTTTCTTTGAAACGCTGGGAAATCCCAATTCCAGCATCGTCAACATAGAGGCCGTCGTGGACATTGCCCACCGTCACGGCATCCCCGTCATCGTTGACAATACGTTCGCCACGCCCTACCTGCTGCGGCCCATCGAGTACGGCGTGGATATCGTGGTCCATTCGGCTACCAAATTCATAGGCGGACACGGGACCTCCATAGGCGGGGTCATCGTGGACGGGGGCAAATTCGACTGGGCCGGAAACGACAAGTTCCCCGGCCTCAGCAAACCCAACCCAAGCTACCACGGGGTGGTGTTTACCGACGCGGTAAAAAACCTGGCCTACATCATCAAGGCCCGGACCACACTGCTCCGGGACACAGGCTCGGCCCTTTCACCCTTCAACGCGTTCCTCTTCCTCCAGGGCCTTGAGACCCTTTCCCTCCGGGTAGAGCGGCACTTGGACAACACCCTCAAAACGCTGGACTTCCTCAAGGGCCATCCGCAGGTGGAAAAGGTAAACCACCCGAGCCTGGGCGATCACCGGGACAACGCCCTGTACCGGAAATACTTCCCCAAAGGCGGCGGCACAATCTTCACCTTTGAACTTAAGGGAAGCGCGGAGAAGGCCAAACTCTTTACCGAAAAACTGGAACTCTTTTCGCTCCTTGCCAACGTGGCGGACGTGAAGTCCCTCGTAATACACCCGGCTTCCACCACCCATTCCCAGTTAAGCGAAAGCGAGCTTCTGGAACAGGGGATCAAGCCCAACACCGTGCGGCTTTCCATCGGCACCGAGCACATCGACGACATCATAGGAGATCTCAAACACGGCTTTGAGGCGGTAAAGTAGCCCTGTCAACAGGGGGAAGGGAAATCCCCTTCCCCCGCGCAGCCCGGCCCGGCTTCAGCCGGGCTTGCCGGCAGCCTGATGACATCTGTCTGGAAGAAACGGACTGCCTTGAATGGCGGCGGGACGGCAAAATTGGTCATAACACGCATATCGTTCCAGCTGTATGCGACGTTTTGGCGGCCTGAATAAGCAAATGCGTAACATTTACAGGGTGGACAAAATGTGGGTGGAGTGAACCGTGGGAGGCACAACCGACCTAGGCGAACGAAACCCCGAGCCGCTTACTGGCAACGAAGTGTAAAACAGGGAGCCTGTTAGGCTCACGTTTTTGCGCTTACAATCGTTTTATTATTTTGGTTCATTAGTGTCCAAAATAATTCCGCGGTTTACCATACAAACTCCATCTGGCCAAAACAGGTTTTGTCCGGCTTCTTCAACGGGGGAGACGGATCTATGAGCCACCCGGCCAGGCTTGTTCTTTGAAACAGAATAGTCCGTATTACCGATATGAAATTGGTAAACGAGAGTACCCCGTTCCTCGTTTGCGCCTTTAACAAATAAAAAAGCAGGTACACTATTAACGCTATCCATATTTGTGTCAGCACCGC
>JAISEB010000207.1 GCA_031264395.1 Treponema sp.
ATGTACCGCTCAATGGGAGTGCGGGCCGTAGGTTTCTGGCGTATAGGACAGGAAATCCCCGCGATCTGGGACCTCATACAGCTTGTTGACAATAACGGCTAAACCCGCTACCATACACACACATACACGCGGCCATGGTGGAACTGGTAGACACGCCAGCTTGAGGTGCTGGTGCCGAGAGGCATGGAAGTTCAAGTCTTCTTGGCCGCAAATCCTTACAGGATAAAGAATTAGCCTGACCGAAAACACAACCGCGGCGGAATTAGGCGGAATAGTCAGGTTGCCGTTTATATGTGTGACCGTTTCACCGGCAACCAAACGGTACATCGAAGGGGATCCCGCGTCAAATTTCGGCGTGACCGTCACCGGTTTAGTTTCATAATTACAGATAACCATCCCCGGCGACTGGCGGAAGGTCCTCCGGGAAAACAACAAATTTTTAAGAGGCGTCCTTGACGCCGCGGCTGAAACCCTGAACCCCGGCCTTGACATGGCGGAGCTGCCGTAATGGCCGGGACCGCCGGAATCAATCCCGCAACCTAAAAAATTTTATTGCCCGCTCCGCGAATAGATGATACACTAGCGGCTTATGGAAGCGTTAACCGGCGCGCTCGGGCGCCTTCCCCGCCTGCGCCTTGGCTGTTACCCCACGCCCCTGCACCGCCTTGAGGGCCTTGAGGCGGCCCTGAATTACAGGGGGATCTACATCAAGCGGGACGATCTTTCCGGGCTGGGGCCGGGCGGGAGCAAGCTGCGCAGCCTTGAATACCTTCTGGGCGAAGCCCTTGACGGCGGGAAAAAGCAGGTGATCGTTTCAGGGCCCGGACAGTCCAATCTCTGTACGCTGACAGCCGCGGCCTGCGCGAAGGTTTCCCTTCCCTGCCTCATGATCCACAACTGCGCCGAACCCGGACGCCGCACCGGGAACCTTCTCCTCAATTGCATCATGGGGGCCGAATCAATTTTCCTGGGGGATATTTCCGCTGGTGAAAGGCGGGCGTTTGAAGAAAAATTCGCGGCCGGACTGGAGGAAAAAGGCGGGAAGCCCTTTGTCATCCGCAACGGCGGCACGACAGGAACGGGCGCCATGGGCTACGCGGAAATCGCGGCCGAAATACGCCGCCAGTGCGTGGAACAGGGTTTTGATATCGGAACCATCTTTGTCCCCGGCGGAAACGGCGGAGTAGCGGCGGGGCTCATCTACGGCAACGCCGTTATGGGGCGGCCTTTCCGCGTCTGCGTCATCAGCGTCGAGGACAGCAGGGAAGAACTTGCCGGACACATAAGGCGCGTCATCGCGGAAGCGGAACGGCTTACGGGCATCCCCTTCCCCGGCGACATTG
This sequence comes from Treponema sp., assembly GCA_031264395.1. GTDB lineage: Bacteria > Spirochaetota > Spirochaetia > Treponematales > Breznakiellaceae > JAIROE01. The sequence goes on from JAISEB010000207.1 coordinate 1,344, forward strand.
AAGACGGCTGCGATATTGAAGACGCATACAGGGGGGAAGGCTGGGGCATAAACACGGCGGAAAGCGAAGAGGCGGTAAGAGATTTTCCCCGCAGGGAAGGGATCTTCATTGAACATGTGTACACCGCAAAGGTTATCGCCGGCATGGAAGATTACATACGCGGGGGAAAAACAAAGGGAGGCCTCTGTTATCTTCACACCGGGGGCTTCGGTTCGCTTTTCAGCCAGTTTGAATCTGAAGATATAATTATTTAATAACTTCAATTATTGATATAGTGAACAACTTCCGCCGTAAAACGCGGTTGTGGAAGATACAAATTCAAAGAGGAGTGAAACATGGAATACGGAATCCTTTCTGTCGTTCCGCCTGTACTGGCGCTTGTTATCGCCATCAAATGGCGGAAGATCTCGCTGGCATTGCTGGTGGGTACTTTTCTCTGTCATTTTATCATAAGCAAATGGCATCCTTTTGCCGCGGTTAACGTGACTCTTAACGGCATTCTCGGCGTATGGTCCGATGCGGAAAATCTCAAAATATTCCTCTTTACCTCCCTCATGGGGTCCTTTGTTGTACTGGTGCGGGTATCGGGCGGCGTGAACGGGTTCGTCAATTTCCTTACCGAAAAAAACAAAACCATAAAAAGCAAACGGGCCGCCATGCTGCTTGCCTACATCATAGGGCTCATCATCTTTGTCGACGGCCTTTTAAGCATCATGTTCACGGGGGTTGTCACCCGTTCCATTTCCGACAAGCTCAAAGTTTCCCGGGAAAAACTTTCCTACATCTGCGACTCGACTTCCGCGCCGGTAAACGCGATCATCCCCCTTAATTCCTGGGGCGCAATGCTGATGGGCCTCATAGGCGCGTCCATAGGCGCGGGGGTTATTTCAGGAGAGCCCGTGACGCTCCTCATAGCAAGCCTTCCCTTTCAGTTTTACTGCATCGTAACGCTGATCTTCGTGCTGGTCATTATTATTATGGGAAAGGATTTCGGCCCCATGAAAAAAGCCGAGGCGCGCGTTGAAAGCACGGGCAAGCTGTACGACGACGGGGTCGTTCCCCTCCTGGACGACGAAGACGGCGCCGACACGCGGGCCGTCAAGGGAAAAGAGAAAAAAGGCAACATGGCTATTCCTCTTGCCATCCTCATCGCGGGGACTTTCGCCGGGCTGCTTATTTCGGGCGGGGGAAACATCACAAAGGGAGACGGCACAACGTCCATCCTCTACGCCGTTACCATTACCCTGATCTTCATGCTGATTCAATACCGGGCGCAGAAACTTATGACCGTCAAGGAATTCGGCAGCTATGTCCTCAAGGGGATAAGCAGCATGCTTTCCCTCGTGATTCTCCTGTCACTGGCCTTTGCCATAGGCCGCGGGGTTTCCGCGCTGGGAACGGGCAAATTCCTCGCAAGCCTTGTGGAAGGACGGGTAAGCGGCGCGTTCGGGCCGGCGATTGTTTTTATCCTGGGAGCCGTTATGTCGTTCTGTACCGGGACCAGCTGGGGCACCTTTTCCATCATGATGCCCATCGCCCTTCAGATGGCGGCCTCCATGAACGCGGACATACCGCTCACCATAGGCGCCGTAATATCGGGGGGCATCTTCGGCGATCACTGTTCCCCCCTGTCGGACACGACGATCCTCTCTTCCATGTCCGCGGG
>JAISEB010000099.1 GCA_031264395.1 Treponema sp.
GACGGCGTTTTGCGTTTTGCTCCGTGCTGGGTTGCGCGCAATTTTATGCAGCCCGGCCGCAGGCTTAAACTTGATCCCCGCGATTACTACGCGTACGGAGGCGCCAAGGGCGGCATTGACGAGCGCTGGTTTGCTTCCACTACCCCGGCCGATAACGCGGAATTTACCATTGAAAACGAAGGTTTGAGTTTTGTTGTGGTACACACATCAGGCGGCGTGGAAAAAATTCTTTTCAGGGAAATTATTGACAGCATGGGGAACGAAATCATCGGCGAACGGATGATGAACAAATACGGCCGCTGGATGATGTTCTCCAAATTTTTTGACAACATGGGCCCCATTGCCCATCACGTTCATTTAAAGGATGAACATGCCGCCAAGGTCAACATGCTCGGCAAGCCCGAAGGCTATTATTTCCCGCCCCAGCAGAACAATGTGTATAACAATTTTCCCCATACCTACTTCGGTCTTAATACGGGGGTTACAAAGGATGACGTTGTCCGGTGCCTGCGGGAATGGGCGGACAGGGGAGACAATAACATTCTGGATCTGGCCCGGGCGTACCGGCTTGAAATAGGTACCGGCTGGGACGTGCCTCCCGGCGTGCTGCATGCGCCGGGCTCCCTTCTTACTTATGAGCCGCAGCGGGCCAGCGACGTGTCGATCTTCTTTCAGTCACAGGTAGAAGGCCGCTACAACAGCCGGGACACTCTGGTAAAGGACGTTCCCAAAGACAGACATTACGACTATGAATACCTTTTCAGCATACTGGACTGGGATCTCAACGTCGATCCGAATTTCAAGGAGAACCGCTTCCTCAGGCCCGTACCGGCAGGGGATGAGAAGACAATGGCCGAAAAGGGCTTCAGCGAAAAATGGGTGGTGTACGGCTGCGGGGATTTTTGCGCCAAGGAGCTGACGGTTTTTCCGGGGAGGAGCGTTGTCGTTACCGATGCCCAGGCCTACGGCCTTATCATGATGCAGGGCCACGGAACCCTGAACAAGGTTAACATTGAAACCCCCGTCATGATACGGTTCGGGGATCTTACCTCGGATGAGGTGTTTGTTACCGAAGAGGCGGCAAAGAAGGGTGTGACGATTATCAACGGCAGTGATTGCGATAATATCGTCATGCTTAAGCATTTTGGCCCGGAGAACCCGGACGCGGCTCATCTTGTAAAGGAGAATCATCATCATGAGTAACCCCGGCTGGCATAAAAAAAACTACCGCAGGAATCTTGTGGATATGCATATTAACGCGTGGGCTCCGGAATTTATGACCAAATTCGATCCCAAAGCATACGTGGACTGCATGATGTCCGCCAACGTAAGCTGCTGCATGGTCTACGCCAATTCCCACGCGGGGTATGCTTACTGGCCCGCCCCGGACGGCAACCAGCATCCGGGCATTGCCGGACGGGATGTCTTTGGTGAAATAACGGAACTCTGCCATAAAAACAACATTGACGTTATCGCCTATTACACGCTTGTCTACGACAACTGGGCTTACAGCCGGGACCCCGCATGGCGGGTTGTCAGGGCCGACGGAATTTCGGACGGGGAATGCGGGGATCGTACCGGACGCTACGGCCATGCCTGTCCCAACTCGGAAGGCTACCGGGAATTCACCAAAAAACAGGTAACCGATCTTGTTACAAAATACGATTTTGAAAGCATCTTTTTCGATATGACTTTTTGGTCGCATGTCTGTTACTGCGACAACTGCAAGCGCCGTTATGAAAAGGAGACAGGCGGGATCATGCCCCGGATCATCAACTGGCAGGACCCCGTATGGAACGCGTTTCAGGCAAAGCGGGAAGAATGGCTTAACGAATTTGCCTTTTACTGCACGAATCTGGTCAAATCCGCCAAACCCGGCGTTACGGTGAACCATCAATATTCGCTTATTACCCAAAACTGGGTACGGGGTGTTACCGAAGATCACACCGATCCCTGCGACTATGTAGGCGGCGATTTTTACGCCGGTCCCACCGAGCAGGGGCTTGTCTGCAAGCTCTTTAATTCACTTGCCGGAAGTTTTGAATTTCATACTTCCCGCTGCCTTGACCTCCGGGATCACACAACCTCCAAAACGGCGGAGCACCTCAAACTTCAGTCCTGCATTGCCCTGGCCCATAACGGCGCTTTCCTTTTTATAGACGCCGTTGATCCCGAAGGAACCATGGACCCGGATTTCTATAGGCAGATGGGGGTCATCCTGAATGAATTCAGGGAATATGAACCATATCTGGGGGGAACGATTGTCGCCGACGCCGCCATTCTCTTTGACATGTGGTCCAAATTTGATCCGCGCGATTCCGGGAAGAGTGTCCTTGATCCCACGGCCGCCGCCAGAATGCCGCATCTTGACGCGGTGGTAAGCGCGGCGCGGGCCCTTAAGGAGAAGCACATTCCCTATACGGTTATAGGCCGGCGGAATCTGAAAAACGCCGCCGGCAGGTACCGGCTTATTGTGCTGCCCGACATTCTCCGCCTTTCCGATGAAGCGGCCGGGGACATCAGGGCCTTTGTAGAGTCCGGCGGCCGGGTTTACGCCTCGGGCCGTACCGGGCTTTCCAATCTTGCCGATGTTTTCGGCATAGAGCCGCTGGGTGAAACGGAACAGCAGTTCACCTACATGGCGCCCGCCGGCGAAGGCCGGCGTTACTTTGCCGGCTCCAGTTCCCGGTATCCCCTGGCTATCCACGGCGCGCAGCAGATTGTAAAGGCCATGCCCGGCGCCCGTGTGCTGGCCTTCCTTGTCCTTCCCTGGACTAAAAGCACCTCTTCCGCGCATTTTGCTTCGATACATTCGGACCCGCCGGGACCCGTGACGGATAATCCCGCCATGATCTGCAACAGTTTCGGCAAGGGAAAGGTCATTTGGGCGGCGGGGCCCATTGAAGCTCACAACCAGGGCGCTCAGGACCGGGTGTTTACCGCCTGCGCCGATGATCTTCTGGATCACGCCTGTTCGGTGGTTTTTGAGGCGCCGCCCTCGGTTGAGGCGGTCTGTTTTGCCCAGGAAGACGGGATCATCGTCAGCGTGCTTACCACCCAGACGACCCTGCCGCCTGTGACGGCTCACGGCCTTCGCATGACAGTTGATCTCAAGGGAAGATCGTGCGAAAAGATTGTGCTGCTTCCAAAGCAGACCGGAATCCGGTATACTGAATCGGACGGCAGGGTGTGTTTTGATCTGCCTCCGCTGGAACTGTTTCATATGTTTAAAGTTTGTTTCAGGAAATAATATGGGCTACCGTTTGGGCATTAATCTGGGTTTCGCGGTTAACAAGTACACGGAGCCCGAGGTCTGGTCCCGCATAGTCAGGGAAGATCTGGGGCTTTGTTATGTGCAGGTTGTGGCCGATCTTCTTAACCCCTTCTGGCCGCGGGAATATATTGACGATCAGCTGCGGCGCATCAGGTCCGCCGTTAAAGAGTACGGCATCACCGTGGAAAGTATTTTCACGGGCGCCTTTACCAGGGTGAACCATCTAATGAATCCCGATGAAGCGGCGCGGAAATTCTGGCTTGACTGGTTTAAGCGTTTTCTGGATATGGGCCGTTCCCTTGAGGCAAAAAACGCCGGTTCCCATTTCGGGATCATGACCTTCGATACGTACAATGATCCCCAGAAGAGAAAATTCATTCTGGATGAGGCGGTGAAGGGCTGGCAGGAACTCAGTTTCTACGCGGAGGATCTGGGTTATGATTGCCTTATCTTTGAGCCCATGAGCGTCCCCAGGGAAATGGCGAATACCGTTGAGGAAACGCGGGAGCTTCTTGATGCGGTTAACGCCCGGTGCGGCGTGCCGCTTAAGGTGTGCCTTGATGTTGGACATGCCCCCCATCCTTCACAGCGCGATCCTTATCCCTGGATAGAAGCGCTGGCGGCCCGGTCGCCGGTTATTCATCTGCAACAGACCGTGCTGCACAAGTCGAATCACGCGCCCTTTACCGCCGGGACAAACAGGACCGGCATCATCACGCGGGAAAAGGTAATGGACGCGGTGAAGAAGTCAGGCTGTACCGACGCGCTTTTTGCCTTTGAAATCAGCCACCGGGAACATTGGGATACGGATTCCTGTATCATAGAAGATCTAAAGGAAAGCGCCGCGTATTTCCGCCCGGTGATTCCCGAATAGGCGGCCGCCGGTGAAAAAACATATGATGGCCTGTAACCTCCACGGCCTGGGCGATCTTCGTTATGAGGAAGTTCCGGTTCCCGGCATCAAAGACGATGAAGTGCTGCTGGAGGTAGAGGCCGCCGGCATCTGCGGGTCCGATATTCCCCGCGTGTTTGAAAAGGGGACTTATCATTTTCCTACCATTCCGGGGCATGAATTTGCCGGAGTAGTCGTTGCCGTTAACCGGGGCGATGAGGGGCTTATGGGAAAAAGGGCCGCCGTCTTTCCCCTTATTCCCTGCGGAAAATGCGAGGCGTGCCAAACCGGGGAGTACCCCCAATGCGCCGATTACGACTATTACGGCTCCCGCCGCGACGGGGGTTTTGCGGAGTTTGTCGCGGTAAAGAAGTGGAACCTTGTCTTTGTTCCCGGTTCAATTCCCCTTGAACACGCCGCCATGTGTGAACCCTGCGCTGTGGCCATTCACGCCCTTTCCCGGACGGGAATTTCGCTGGGAGATACGGTGGCAATATTCGGCGCGGGCGCCATTGGTCTTTTGGCGGCGCAGATTGCCCGCGGCTGGGGCGCCGGAAAGGTGATCCTTGCCGATGTGGACGCGAAGAAACTTGCCTTTGCCCGGGAACTCGGTTTTACCTGTACGGTGAATACCCTGGAGGATGATCCTGCCGAATATATACGGAGCGTGAGCGGCGGACGGGGGGCGGACATTGCCCTTGAAGCCGCCGGAGTTTCCCCTGCGGTCGAAGGCTGCCTTAAATCTGTCAAGACTTCCGGCAGCGTTGTGCTCATGGGGAACCCGGCCAAAGACATGCATATTTCCCAAAAAGCCTATTGGGAAATCTTGAGAAAACAGCTCTTGTTGAAAGGGACCTGGAATTCCAGCTATAATGACGCCCATAATGATTGGCGGCTTGCCCTGGAGTGTATGGAGCGGGGGATATTCGATCTTTCAAAGATGATAAGCCGCCGGTTCAGTTTTGCCGAATGCGGCAAAGCTTTTGAACTGGCCCGCTTGCGGGAAGAATTTTATGTCAAAATAATGTTTGAGAAAGGAGGCGGAACATGAAGGCGGCGGTGTACCTTGGAAAGGATCAGATGGAAGTGCGGGACGTTCCCGATCCTCAGGCAGATCCGGACAGTATTCTTGTAAAGGTAAAGTCCTGCGCCGTTTGCGGCTCCGATATACGGATCTTTCATCATGGCAACTCGCGGGTGCGCCCGCCCCAGATTCTGGGGCACGAAGCCGCGGGCGAGGTTGCGGCGGCGGGCGCCAATGTCAGGCGCTTCAAGACAGGCGACCGCGTTGCCATAGGCGCCGATGTTCCGTGCGGGGAATGTAGTTTTTGCGAGGCGGGGATAGGCAACAACTGCCAAATCAACTACGCCATGGGGTATCAGTTTGCGGGCAGTTTTGCCGAATATGTATTGCTTAACAGGACTGTGGTCAATTACGGTCCTGTTCATCTGATACCGGCAAACCTTGATTTTGACGAAGCCGCCCTGGCCGAGCCCCTCGCCTGTGTACTTAACGCGGTGGAGCTGACCGGCATAAAACTGGGGGATACGGTAGTTATCATAGGGGCCGGCCCCATAGGCTGCATGATCATCCCCATTGCCTATATGTCCGGGGCGGCAAAGGTGATTGTGGTGCAGCGTTCACGGCCCCGTATGGAGGCGGCGCGGCGCTTCAATGCCGGCGCGTACATCTGTTCTTCGGAAGAGGACCCGGTAAGCCGTGTTCTGGAAGAAACGGGCGGCCTTGGTGCGGATGTTATTTTTACCGCCAATCCTTCGCCTGAGTCCCATGCCCAGGCCCTGTACATGGCCAAAAACCGGGGCAGGATCAACCTGTTCGGCGGGCTCCCCGCGGGCAGTTCCGTAACCCTGGACACCAACATTATCCATTATAAGGAATTGTGCGTCACGGGGGCCCACGGTTCCCTGCCCCGGCATCACCGGCAGGCGCTGGACCTGATCTCCGCCGGGAGGCCGGACATCAAGCCTTACATATCGCACCGCTTTCCCCTGGAAAAAATACACGAGGCATTTACCGCCGCCGAAGGCCACTTGGGAATGCGGGTCGTGGTAAAGCCCTGACGGCCCTGTGAAAATTGCCGGGAAGCCCGGCCAGGTTTTTTCTGGAGCTTCCCGGGAGACACGGCCAATCGCTGTGCCGGGGCTTCCCTACCGCACGTTCTCGTTAAACAGTTTGATATGATCCGCCAGATTGCCGGGTTTGAACAAGAGCGATGATCCGGCTACAAAAATATTCGCGCCGGCGTTCCGCATCTTAAGGGCGTTTTCAAGGCTGACATTGCCGTCCACTTCTATTTCCACATGCGGAAAACCCCTCTCGTCCAGCATGGCCCGCAGCCGCCTGATCTTGTCAAGCGTTTGGGGAACAAGCCTCTGGCCCGCGTAGCCGGGATTTACCGTCATGATCAGCGCCGCGTCTATATCGGGAAGCACATCTTCCAGCATCGAAAGGGGGCTTGCGGGATTCAGCGCCGCCATGGGCTTTGCCCCAAGATCCCGTATCTTTGCCAGAACCCGCTGCAAATGCCGGGTGCTTTCGGCGTGCACCGAAACATAGTCGCCGGGCCGGGGATCAAACCACGCTATTTTTTCCCCCGGTTCCTCAATCATGAGGTGTATATCCAGGGGAATATGGGCGGCTTCCCGTATCTGCCGTACTGTCCCGGTTCCCAGCATAAGATTGGGGACAAAGGAGCCGTCCATCACGTCAATATGAAGCCAGGGAACGCCGCCGGCCCTGAAAACATCTATGGTTTCGCCCAGACGAAACAGATCCGCGCACATCATGGATGGGGAAAGTTTTGGAGGAAGCATGGTATGATTGTATGCCCTTATGAATAAAATTGAAAGTATTTTTGTTTCCCGGTAAAATAAATGATATAATAAAAAAAGACAGGGGGGATAATATGCTGAAAAACAGGCAGTATTCCGAGCGGTTAACCGGAGCCGTTGTTCCGGTGGGCGCCCTGCGGGGTGGAAACGGCATGGGAGTCGGCGAGTACCTCGATTTGGAAGAATTTGCCGATTTGTGTAAAAAAGCGGGCCTCGCTCTTATTCAGCTTTTGCCTGTTAATGACACAGGGTACGAAAGTTCTCCCTATTCAAGCCTTACCGCCTTTGCCCTGCATCCCCTGTACATTCGCATTGAGGAAATTGAGGAATACAAACAGTCCGCTTCCCATACGGTACAACAGAAAATCGCGGAATTGAGGAGCGCCTTTGAAAAAGAGATCCGGTATCCCTACTACAGAATCCTCAGGGCCAAGATGGAAATACTGCGGGAAATTTACACCGAGCATTATGAAAGCATTGAAAAAAAGGCCCGGCCGGGGGGAGTGCTGGCTCTTTGGATCGAAGAGAATCCCTGGATAAAAGAATACGCGGTTTTTAGGCGTTTTAAGGAAGCGAACGGGGAAAAAAAGTGGCAGGAATGGTCAAACCATGTGCAGATCGGCGCCGCGGATATAGAAGCCATCTGGGCGGACGGTAAACTCCGCCGTGAGCACCTCTTTTGGGCCTGGCTGCAGGAGACGCTGGACGCCCAATTCAGCCGGGCCGCGCGGGCGGTGGCGGCCATGGGCATACTTCTTATGGGGGATCTTCCCATACTGATGAACGAAGACAGCTGCGATGTGTGGGCCCACCCTGAAATTTTTCACAAGGAGCTTTCCGCCGGGGCGCCTCCCGACATGTACAGTCCCGAAGGCCAGAACTGGGGCTTTCCCATTTATGACTGGCGGGCCCAGGCGGAGGATAATTACGCCTGGTGGAAAGCGCGGCTAAAGGCGGCGGAAAAGTATTATCAGGCGTACCGTATCGATCATGTTTTGGGCTTTTTTCGTATCTGGGCTTCGGCCCGCAGCGATTATTCATCGGCCCTTGGCCGTTTTATTCCCTATACTCCCGTTACTACGGAGGACCTTGCCAATCTGGGGTTTGACGAAGGGCGCATACGGTGGATGACCATGCCCCACATTCCCACCGGCGAAGTGTGGGACGCCGTACGTGACAACTGGGGAAATTTGTACGGCGAGGAAGAAATTGCCGCCGCCGTGGAAAAGGTCTTTGTTTCGGCCCTTGATCGCATAGGCAATGAAGAACTCTGGCTTTTTAGGGAAAAAATACAGGGCGAAAAGGACATAGACGCTCTGGGTCTTCACCCTTCCGCGCGATCTTTTCTTTTTAACGCATGGCATAACCGTATCTTTCTTGAATATGAAAAGGACCGTTATTTTCCGGTCTGGTATTACCGTTATTCCCGGGCCTATGCGAGCCTCGAGGAAGGGGAACGGAGCCGGCTTGAGACCCTTCTGGAGAAGCGGCGCGCCGAATCCGAAAAAATATGGGAAGATCACGGGCAGAAGCTCCTTGCGGTATTGACGGCCAATTCCTCCATGCTTCCCTGCGCGGAAGATCTGGGGGCGGTTCCGGCCTGTGTTCCCCGCGTACTTGAAAAACTTTCCATACTCGGGCTCCGGGTTGTCCGCTGGTTCAGAAAATGGGACGAGGAAGGCCAGCCCTACATTCATTTTGAGGATTATCCGGAACTTTCCATCTGTACCCCCGCCGTTCATGACAGTTCTACAGTGCGGGAATGGTGGGAACAGGAGGCGGATCAGGAAGCCTTTGCGGGCTTTATTGGTTTTCCTTCCCTGCCCAGGGTGTATAATCCCGGTACGGCCAAGATTATCCTCCACAAGACCGCCTCGGCCTGTTCGCGTTTCCGGGTTTTTCAGATTCAGGATCTGCTTCATCTTTCCCCCAAATGGTACGCGGCGGACCCCGCATCGGAACGGATAAACGTGCCTGGCACCTATAACGAGTTCAACTGGACCTACCGGCTGCCCGCCCCTATCGGGGATATTTCGGGCGATGACGATTTCATCAAGGCGGTAGAGGAACTGTGCACAGTAAAACCGGCTCAGAAGAAAAAATCATAAGGAGAAAAATGTGGCAGTTAACAGGAACGCGGTTTTAAACGCGATGGAAAAAAAGGCGAAGACGATTTTTGATAGTGACGGAGAATACATCAGGGACGGCAAGCGCGGCATGATGGCGGTCCAGATTAGGGACGGGGAAAACGGCGAACAGTGGGATTCCACCATACGGGGATTTGGGACCGTCTACCGCGATTATGGCTATGAAGACGGCCTTGTGGTCAATAACGGAGTGAATTTTGACGCCCTGGTCCACGGGAAAATCGCCTTTTCCCGCAGAACCGGAAAAAATTCCGGCACCAACTACTATCAGGTGCTGGGAAACGAGTCCTGGTGGAAAGGCTCCGTTACCAGCGACGACGGC
>JAISEB010000103.1 GCA_031264395.1 Treponema sp.
GTCGCCCTGGTGGAAGATTTCCTTGACTTTCTGCAGGAACATCTTGGGGAACGTCTTACCCCGGAAGACAGGAAACGCGCCGAATCCCTGGAGGCGGACATCGACGAATCAAGAAACCGCCTCCGCAAGCTGGGCCGCAAGCGCATAGAAGCCGGGGTGGATGTAAAAACGGAACTGCTCTTTATCGACCTTGTCCGGCGCATAGAAAAACTCGGCGATTACTGCTTTGACATTACCGGGGTGCTTTCATACTAAGGGGTCCCGGATGTGTTTATGTCTGCCGGGTTTCCGAAGGTATCTCTGCCGGGTTCCCGACGGTTTATGGCATGTCCTGAAGCAGGGAAATTTCTCTTCCTATTGTTGTTTCAGGCCCGTGGCCCGGATAAACCCGTATGTTTTTGTCCATGGCAAGAAGTTTTCTGAGGCTTTGGCGTATGCTGCCGCTGTTTCCGCCGGGAAGATCGGTGCGCCCGTAGCCGTCACGGAAGAGGGTGTCCCCGCTGAAAAGGACGCCCGCGGACTTGTCGTAGAATGCGGCGCTTCCTCTGGTATGGCCCGGAAGGGAAAGGACGGTAAAGGGGCCTATTTCATCCCCGTCTTCAAGAAGGCGGTCCGGTTTGGGCATACCGTCCCACAGGGCGTCCACGTAGGCGGCGTTTCCCGCGGCGGCGGCGAAGCTCCGCCTGTGGACCTCAAGGGACGCGGGGCCGAAGTACCCGGCGTCCAGGCGGTGAACGGCAATGACCGGCGCGCCGCCGGTTTCCGCGCCGTCTGCTTCCGCACCGGCTGTTTTCCCGTAGCGCCCTGCCAGGGCGGGGAGCGCGGCGATATGGTCAAAATGCCCGTGTGTAAGTAGAATATACAGGGGACGCATGTTGAGCCGCGTGAGGGCCGCGATGATCTTGTCCGCTTCGGCGCCGGGATCGATGACGGCGCACGCTTCACCGGTCCCGTAGATCCAGCAATTGGTGGCGATATCACCCACAATAATGCGCCGGATCATCCCGCATGGAGAATCTTCGTCCATAGGAGGAATTGTACACTGCGGATTTCCGATTTTCTAGCTATTATCGCCTTAGTCGTTTTCTGGTACGGCCTTGTGCCGGTGGCCGGGGCTTTCATGAGCCGCCATACCTGGAGGGTTTTCAGGCGGCGCATCGACGAACTCCGCCAAAGGCCCATTCTTGATTACGGGATCTGCCGCAGCACCGGAGGCGGGGAGTTCCGCTTTACCGGAGGTTTCGAGTCGGTTACCGACAGCCATACGCTGTGGGTGCGCAGCGGCGCCCTTACCATTCCGGTAAGCCTTGCCGGGGCGTGGACTTGGCTGTTGCCCATGCAGGAAGGTTTCCCCGAAGCCTTTGATCCCGTCGAAGAAACTCCCGAACGCATACGCTGGAACCGCATATCGGCCCTGAATGAAGGGGCCAAGGTTTTCGTGGGGGGAGAACTCGCGCTTCGGGACAACCGCTGGACCTTTGTTTCCACAAAGGAAAATCCCCTTCTTGTGATCTTTTATGACGGCCCGGATCATTCCCTTACGGCGCGCGCGATACGGGCCGGGCGGCACCGGAACGAATACTGGAATGCCCTTACCCCGTACGCCCTTGTCCTGGGGGCGCTCTGCGAGATCTTCATAGCCGTCAATTTCCTTTACCGGCCCGCTTTCCGCCTTACGGTAATAACTTCCCTTGCCGCTGTTTTTATTCCGCTTTTTCCCCTTGTTCCCCCGGGAGTGCTTTTTACGCTGGCGTACCGCCGTCTCTGGCGGCGCGGGCGGGTTTTCAGGGCGTACCGGGATCTTGTCAGGCTGCCTTTCCGTTATCTTCCCGGCGGAGAAGGCAGGTGCCGCCTGCCCGGCGGGGAGTGGTACGGTTCATGCCGTCTTGAAACACTGTCGGACGACATGCGGGAACGGATTCCCCTTTTGATTCCGGAGCGGGAACAGAAAAAGAACGACGGCTGGTATGTTTACGGGGCCCTTGACGGGCCGGAAGAAGGCGGGGATCTTTCCGGTTCCACAGAACCATTCGCTTTCACAGAACCATCCGCCTCCACAGAACCATCCGCCTCTGCGGAAGCGGCGGTTCCACGCGGGGAGGTTCCTCACGAGCCTCTTGACCCCTTTGCCACATTCGGCGCGGTTCCCGGCAGTCCGGCCGTTCTTGCCCGCCGCTATAATTTTACCGCCTATGCGCTTGAAACGGTATCGTGGATTCTTCTGCTTGCGGGGATAGGATTAAATGTTTTCTTCATCAGGATGATTTTCGTCCTGTTCCTCGCCGCTCTCTAGCCCGCTTCCGGCCGCGTATTCTTCAGGCTGTTCGTCCGCATCCCTGCGGGTATGGGCGTAGTTGACCTGCAGAGTCCTTCCCCGGAAAGGTTTCCCGTTGAGGGCCTCGATAATGGCGTCGGCGGAACTGTCCCGGACCTGCACAAAGGAATACTTGTCCAGAATGCGGATAGCCCCCACGTCTTCCTTCGGTACGGCGGTTCTGGCGCCGATAAGGCCCAGTATTTCGCGGGGAAACACCCGCCGGTTTCGTCCTATGCTGATAAAAAGGTACTTTGAATCTTCTTCGGCAAGGGGATACCGGCTTTCTTCGCCTCCGGCGCGGCCGCCCCGGTCTTCGGCGTTTTCCGGCTGCCCTTCCCGTTTCCGCGTCTTCTGCCCGGCAAAACCATCACGGGAACCGTACCTGCCGGAACGCCCGGAATTCCCCTGTTCATAAAGCATAAGAAGGTACGCCGCCGCGTAGGAACGGCTGAACAGGGAAACTTCCTTTCTGAAAATGGAACGGTATTTATTAAGAATTTCCGGATCTGCTTCGTTCTTAACCTTGTCCAGAATTACCGCAATGCTTTTTTGTGTTTTTTCCTTGTCAAATTTCAAAGGCATGGTCTTTCCCTGTAGTTCCTGTAGTATGCATGCTTCTTTATGATGGCATATTTTCGGTGTTTAGACAATACCGCGCCGACACGGCGCAGAAACCGTTGCGGTGCAGCACGCGGGAAAAACCTTCCGCCCCGGCCGGAAGCTCAATGCTGATGACGCCGGTTCCGCTTCGGTCTATTTGTTCCAGAAAACGGGAGACGAGCGTTTCGCCTATGCCCAGGCCACGGTACTCAGGCTTGACTTCAAGCGCGGCAATGTGAAGGGACGTTCCCCGGCGTACCCCCCAGACGTACCCCGCGAATTCTCCTCCCACGGTTTCGGCGGTAAGGGCAAGATCTCCGGGGAAATCCCCGTCTCCGGCAGGGGGGTCCGCCATATCCGCCGCCTCATCCCGGCAGAGCTCGTGCAGTTTCACCGCCGCCGCCCTGTCTTTTTCCGCGGAAAGCCGGAAGCGGAAATCTTCCAGAATCAGATCGCCTGTTTCCTCCGGTTCGCCGCCTATGCGCTCCAGTCCCCATTCTTCCCGCAGCGCGTTGTACCACTTGAGGATCTCCTTCTTCATCTCCCGTTCCTTGTAGGCGAACCAGTGCCGCTCCGCTTCGGGATGCCGCCCCAGTATGTCCTTGAAGGCCCGGAAGACCCCCTTTCCCCTGTTCAACGCGGCGGAAAGTTCGCCCCGGACAATGGGGTTCCGCAGCTGTGCGGCGAAACGTTCCATAAGCCTGAAGCCGTCGGAGGAATCCCAGTCGGGAATGGGAAGGCAGCGGTCTTCCTCCGGCCGTATGGCGTTGTCGAATTCATCCGTATTTTTGATGACGCTTTTTTCCGTATCAATAAAATATTCCCCTTCTTGATCTTCCATGGAAAAAAGGATGTCGTCGATCAGGGCTTCGGTAAGTTCAAACTGCATGTCCTGCTCCGCCTTCCGGATGCTGTCTGCGTCCGGCCTCATGATTTTATTGTAGTAATGTGTTAGAATTACGGCAATATGGAAACCATGAAACGTACCGTTACCTGCGGCGGCCTGCGGGGAACCGATGCCGGAAAGATCGTCGTGCTGAACGGGTGGGTGCACAGGAGGCGCGATCACGGCGGCATATCCTTTATCAACCTGAGAGACCGCTGGGGCATTACCCAGGTGGTGGTAGACCCGGTCCGCAAACCGGAGCTTGCCGCGGCGGCCGCCGAACTCAGGAACGAATACTGCGTCGCCGTGGAAGGCGCGGTGCGGCCGCGTCCTTCCGGCATGGTGAATCCCGAAATGGTCACAGGCGAAATCGAAGTGGACGCGGAGCGCATTCTTGTTCTTAATAAATCCGCGGCGCTTCCCTTTCAGATTGATGAGGAAACCAGAGCCAATGAAGATCTCCGCCTTACGTACCGCTACCTGGATCTTAGATCCGCCGCCATGCAAAAAAGAATACGCATGAGGCATGAGACGGCCTTTGCGGTGCGGGAATGGATGACCTCCCAGGATTTTTATGAGATAGAAACTCCCACATTCATTAAATCTACTCCCGAAGGCGCCCGCGATTATCTTGTCCCTTCAAGGCTTTATCCGGGAAAATTTTACGCCCTTCCCCAGTCGCCCCAGCTTTACAAACAGCTCCTTATGGCCGCCGGTTTTGAAAAATATTTTCAGATTGCCCGCTGTTACCGGGACGAGGACGCCAGGGGGGATCGCCAGCCTGAGTTCACCCAGATAGATATAGAGATGTCTTTTGCGGGGCGCGACGACATTCTTTCCATGACCGAAGGGCTCATGGGACATGTGTTCAAAAAAGTTCTGGGCGTACAGCTTCCGGCCCGTTTCAGGCGGCTTTCCTACGAGGAAGCTCAGGAGCGCTACGGTACGGACAAGCCCGATCTGCGCTTCGGCATGGAACTTGAGGATTTTGGCCCCTATGTTGAAAAGGGAACGTTCCAGGCCTTCAAGGACGCGGTTGCCGCGGGAGGCGCGGTAAAGGCGCTGGTGTTTAAGGGCGGCGCTTCCTTTTCCCGCAAGCAGATAGAAGAGCTTGAAGGGGCCGCAAAGGTATACAAGGCAAAGGGCCTTGCCTGGATGAAGGTCCGGGAAAACCCGGCGCGGGACGCGCAGGCGGACGAAACGCCGTCCCCGCTTGAAGGCGGCGTTGCGAAATTTTTCGGCGTCAACGCGGCGGAGATCATTTCCGGCCTTGGCGCCGGAGCGGGGGACCTTGTTCTTATGGTTGCCGACGCAAAGCGAAGCGTCGCCAATACCGCCCTTGGAGCGGTGCGTTCAAAGCTGGGCCGGGATCTTGGCCTTGCCGGGCACGATCCTTCTTCGCCGCGTTTTGAATTTGTCTGGATCGTGGACTTTCCCATGTTTGAGTGGAACGGGGAAGAAGGCCGCTGGGAGGCGGCTCATCATCTCTTTACCTGGCCACAGGAACAGTACCACGCCGTGCTGGAAAGCGATCCGGGACAGGTCAAAGGCGATCTGTACGATCTTGTTCTTAACGGTTACGAACTGGCCTCGGGTTCCATCCGCGTTCACGATCCCGAGCTTCAGAAGCGCATCTTCAAAATTGCCGGTTTTAGCGAAGAAGAAGCGGAAAGGCGTTTCGGTTTTCTGACCGGGGCCTTTACATACGGCGCGCCCCCCCACGGCGGCATTGCTCCGGGGCTTGACCGGCTTGTCATGCTTATGGCGGGCGAAAGTTCCATCAAGGAGGTTATCGCCTTTCCCAAAAATTCCTTTGCCGTAAATCCCATGGACGGCAGTCCCTCCGAAGTGGATTCCAGACAGCTTGACGAGCTGAACATTGGAATTGTGAAAAAAGAACAAGGCGGGAATTTACAGGATGAAAGACTACCTTGATCTGATCTGGACCTTCATAAAAATAGGCTGCATGACCTTCGGCGGCGGTTATGCCATGGTCCCCGTGCTTGAGCGGGAAGTCATGGGCAAGAAGAACTGGATCACCATGGATGAGCTGATGGATTACTCTACCATCGCCCAGATTACCCCGGGGATCATCGCGGTAAATGCCGCCACCTTTATCGGCTGCAAGCGCAAGGGCCCGGCAGGCGGCATAGCGGCAACGTTGAGCTTTCTTGCGCCGGGTTTTCTTGTCATGATCATCGTTTCCGTTTTCATCACACGTTTCGCGGAATACACGGTGGTGCGGCATACCTTTGCCGGGATCAGAATCGCCGTGGGCGCGCTGATTCTTGATACCCTCCTCAAGCTCCTTAAAGGGGTGTTCGCCGATGCCAGGTCCGTCGTGATCTTCATCTTGGCTTTCTGCCTCGAGGCGGCGCTCAGCGCGTCGCCTGTTCTTGTTGTAACGGGCGCGGGGATTGCCGGCTTCTTTCTTTACAGAAAAGGAAAAGGCGGGCCGGAAGCCGGGGATTTCCCCGCCGGTACGGAAGGCGGCGGATGAACCTTCTTTTGCTCTTTGCCGAATTCTGCAAGATAGGACTTTTCTCCGTGGGCGGCGGACTTGCCATTCTGCCTTTTTTATATGAACTTGCCGGAAAATATACATGGCTTGACAGCGAAAAAGTCGGGGATCTTCTTGCCGTGGCCCAATGTTCTCCGGGGGCAATAGGGATCAACATGGGCGTACAGGCGGGCTTTCTTGCCGCGGGAATTCCCGGATCGCTTGTCGCCGGGTTAGGTCTTGCCGCGCCGTCCATAGCGGTTATCATAGTTGTTTCCCGCGTGTTTGCCGCCTTTAAGGCAAACCGCGTTGTTGCCGCCGTTTTCCAGGGGCTCCGTCCCGCCGCCGCCGGGCTTCTTGCCGCCGCGGCTTTTTCGGCCCTGCGTATTCCGCTCTATAACAGCGGCTTTACGGCATGGTACGAGATCCTCAGATGGCGCGAATGCGTGCTCTTTGCGGTAATTTTTATCCTTGTCCGCCGGCTAAAAATACATCCTGTTTTTTACATAGCGGCGGCGGGAGCGGCGGGAGCGCTGCTGGGGTTGTAGCGGGATTGTTCAGTAAACCGGCCGGCCGCCTGAAACGGCGGCGTTGTCCAGTACGAATACGCCGGGTCTCAGGGGAATTGTGGGAGCGTTATCCCCCGGTTCTTCCTCGCCGGAATTTTCCGCAAGGTACGAGACCCGCGCGCCTGACGCCGCCTCTTCAAGCGCGGCGGCGGCGGTGTTTACCGCGATGCGGTTCTGTTCCTCCGGGCTAAAGGCGCGGCAGGCGGGGCAGGAACACCATGTCTTTTCATGCCCTCTGTCGGGCCAGAGATGCCAGATGATCCCTTCCGTTTCCGCCGCGCTTCCCGCCTGTGTTTTTTTTGTCTGGGATTGTATCCTGCGGCACAGTCCGGCAAGTTCCTTTTTAAGAACGGCAATGGCGCCGGGGCTGGTGGGGCAAAAGTTGTAGCGCCTTGTCCGCCTGCCTTCTTCCATGCGGAAAAAATCCCGGTGAAAGAAAAAATACCGGCGGGGTACAAGGAGCGAAAGATCCCAGCCGCCTCTTTCCACAACGAGGCTGTAGAGGACGGCGTTTTCGGGCGGCGTGTCCCGCAGGGAAACGACAATGGCATCGTAGCGGTTCCGGGCGGCCCAGCGGGCAAGGCCGGCCGCTTTTTTCGGTTTTTCCCCGGACGGAATGACAAAACGCCGCCTTTTTTCGGGCTCCTTTACGGAGGCCGTGTAGGCGTTTTCCCGCACCAAAGGGTATTCGCCGCCCGCCGCCGGCGCGGGAAGCATCTCGCGGCCGCTTTCCGGCCAGCGTATTCCCAGCGCGTCAAGAAAATCAAACACGCCGTTGCAGAGGCCCCGGTTCGAATC
>JAISEB010000137.1 GCA_031264395.1 Treponema sp.
TTCGGCAAGGCGGGGCGGAGGCTCAAGCTGCACCCGGATGATTATTACGCGCTGGGGCTTGAGCGCGGTTCAATCAAGGAGCGGTGGTTTTCTTCCACCATTACGGCCCAGAACGGCCCGCTGGCGGCGGCGGATGAGGGGATGAGTTATGTGGCCGCGAGTTATGAAAACGACGAAAAATTCAGCCTCAAGGAGGCTATTGACCTTCTGGGCGCCGGTATTGTCGGGGAAGAACTGATGAAAAAATACGGCGGATGGCCCATGTATTCAAAATTTTTCGACTACGGCAATCCCCTTTTTCACCATGTGCACCTCATGTTTGAGGACGCCAGGCTGGTCGGCAAGCTTGGCAAGCCGGAATCGTACTATTTTCCGAGGCAGCTGAACAACCACTCAGGCGAGTTTAACGCCACGTACTTCGGATTCGACCCCGATACCAAACCGGAACAGGTTAAACAGCGCCTCCGCGATTACAGCAGGGGGGATACCCGCATCACGGAACTTTCGCGGGCGTACCGGGTTGAGCTGGGAACGGGCTGGTACACGCCCGCAGGGGTTATCCACGCCCCGGCCTCGGTGCTTACCTATGAGCCGCAGTGGAATTCCGACGTAAACTCGGTTCAGGAAAATGTCGTTTCGGGTGAAATTTACCCCAGGGAATTTCTTGTGGCCGAATGCCCTCCCGAAAAAAAAGAGGATATTGACTACATTTTCGGCCTTCTTGACTGGGAAAAAAACACCGATCCCAACTACAAAAAACACTATTTCAGGCCGCCTGTAACCGTTGTTTCCGATTCCGCCCATACGGAAAAATGGGTCTCCTACGCCAACGAATATTTCGGCGCGAAGGAACTGACCGTTGAACCGGGGAAGAGCGTTACGGTCAGGGACGGGGCGGCGTACGGCCTCATCTGCATCCAGGGCAGGGGAAAGCTCGGCAAATTCATCATCGAAGCCCCTACCCTGCTCCGCTTCGGCCGGCAGAGTACGGACGAATTTTTTGTCAGCGAAAATACGGCAAAAGACGGCGTGACCCTGTCTAACGGGAGTCCTGTTGAACCGCTTGTCATTCTGAAGCACTTCGGGCCCAATCATCCCGGTATGCCCGCCGCGGTTCCCCCGGAGGCGTGACGTATGGAACCCTGTGTCCTTGGCATAGACAACGGCGGAACGGTCATCAAGGCGGCGCTTTTTTCGGCGGAAGGAAGGGAACTCGCGGTCTCTTCCCGCCAAACCGCCGTGCTTACCCCCCGGCCCGGCTATACCGAACGGGACATGGAGGAGCTCTGGGAGCAAAACTGCGCCTGTATCCGGGAAGTAATTGCCGGATCGGGAACGGATCCAAAAAACATTGCCGGCGTGGGGGTATGCGGCCACGGCAAGGGCCTTTACCTCTGGGGGAAAAACGGGAAGCCCGCGTACAACGGCATTATTTCAACCGACAACCGCGCCTGGCAGTACCCTGAAAAATGGAAAAAGGACGGAACCTTCGAAAAGCTCTACCCGCGCCTCTGCCAGCAAATCATGGCGTGCCAGCCGGTTTCCCTGCTTGCCTGGTTCAGGGATCACGACAGGGCGGTCTACGATTCCATCCGCCATGTTTTCTCCGTCACGGATTACATACGGTTCCGGCTTTCCGGGGAAGCCTGGAGCGAGGCGACCAACAGTTCAGGCTCGGCCCTGATGAATATAAGGGACGTCCGCTTCGACAGGGACATGCTTGACGCGCTGGGCATAGCCGAAGTTTTTGACATGCTGCCCCCCGTACGTTACTCGGGCGAAACGTGCGGCTTTGTTACCGGTGAAACCGCCGCCCTTACCGGCCTTGTTCCGGGGACGCCTGTCGCGGGGGGCATGTTCGACATTGACGCGTGCGCCGTCGCCATGTCCATTACAAAGCCCGAACAGTTCTGCACCATTACCGGCACATGGAGCATCAACGAGTTTATCGCCGCCGCCCCCGTCACGGGCACGGCTATCGCCATGAATTCCCTTTACGCCATTCCCGGCTGGTACCTTCTGGAGGAATCAAGCGCGACCGGGGCGGGCAATCTGGAATGGGTAATACGGAACTGTTTCGGGAACGAAAACATTCCCGAAGGAAAAAAATTCTACGCATGGCTTGACGAAGAGGCGGCCGCCATAGCGCCGGAAGATTCCGACGTGTATTTCCTTCCCTTTCTTTACGGTTCAAACCGCCACCCCCTGGCAAAGGGATCTTTCGTGGGCCTCACAAGTTTTCACAGCCGTTTTCACATGCTCCGAGCCGTATACGAAGGCGCGGCCTTTTCGGCCAAAAGCCACATAGACAAGCTGCTTTCGGTACGGGAAAGGCCCCGCGCGATACGCCTTGCCGGCGGAGCGGCCAATTCGGCTCTGTGGGTCAGTATATACGCCGACGTGCTGGAACTGCCTGTGGAAACCGTCACCGGTGTAAGGGAGCTGGGCGCGCTGGGCGCGGGAATGGCCGCGGCGGTCGCGTCGGGAATGTACCCCGGTTACGCGGAAGCGGCGGAAGACATGGTGCGGATTTCCCCGCCCGTTATGCCCGGCGGCGGGAACTTCCCCGTGTACCGGCAAAAGTACGAAAAGTACCTTGCCGTCTGCGGGGCGCTCGATACCGTCTGGAACCATTTTGAGGTATAAGCCGTGACGAATCAAAACGCGCGCGGCTGCAGGCTCGGCCTTTATGAAAAGAGCATGCCCGGAAGCCTCAGTATCGCCGAAAAGCTGGAAGAGGCGGGAAAGGCGGGATTTGATTATCTTGAATTGTCCATTGACGAATCAGATGAAAAACTCGGCCGTCTTGAGTGGAAGGAGGAGGCCCTCTGCCGTGACATGGAAAAAACGGGCGTCCCCATTCTTTCCATCTGCCTTTCGGGACACCGGCGCTTTCCCCTGGGAGATCCCGATCCTGCCGTCTCCGGGCGGAGCCTTGAAATCATGGAAGGCGCGGTTTCCCTTGCGTCCCGTCTTGGAGTACGAATCATACAGATAGCGGGTTACGATGTTTATTACAAAGAGTCATCGGAAGACACCCGGAGGATCTTCGCCGTAAATCTTGAACGTTCCGTTGAAATGGCGGCGCGCGAGGGGATCATGCT
>JAISEB010000216.1 GCA_031264395.1 Treponema sp.
TCCCTGCGCAGGCAGGAATATTTCAGGCTTTTGGGGCTGCCGTTCAGCATCATGCCGTCTCTTGTTGACGAAAGTCCCGAAAAAGGCCGGACGCCGGAAGAACTGGCCGGGGATTTGGCCGTCAAAAAAGTGAAAAAAGTTATCGAAACCCTCAAGGCCAGGCTTCCCGCCTGGATCTGCGGGGCCGACACCATAATCTCCGTTGACGGGGAAGTATACGGCAAGCCGAAGGACCGCGAAGACGCGGGGAACATGCTCCGCCGCCTCAGCGGGCGGGAGCACGAGGTCTTTACCGCGATTGCCCTGTACAACGGCAAGGCGGGAACCATGGACTGCAGGACCGTTTCCAGCGCCGTCGTATTCGCGGATCTTTCCGAAAACGAAATCGAATGGTACCTCAACACCGGCGAATGGCAGGGAGTGGCGGGCGCCTACCGTATCCAGGGGCTCGCAAGCTGTTTTATCTCTTCGATAAGGGGATCTTTCAGCGCCATTGTGGGCTTGCCAATGTACGAATTTTATGCCATGTTAAGAAGCAACGGTTATCCGTACGGCGGCTGAAAGGCCGCTCCGGCATAACCGGTTATGCTGAAAACGCGGTTTTCGGCATAATCATTTTCCGCCGGTTTCCGGGCCGTAAAGTCCGGGGTTTCCGGTGAGATACAGAGAAGGCTGGTAAAAAACCGGACGGGCGGACATTCACCCTGCCGTCTTTTTGCCAAGGAGGGAATTTTGGCTGTAGTTACTATGAAAAGCCTCCTTGAATCGGGAGTGCATTTCGGGCATCAGGTGAAGCGCTGGGACCCGCGGATGAAAAAATACATCTTCGCGGAACGGAACGGCATTCACATCATCGATCTGCAGAAGACCATACAGGCGATTAAAGACGCCTACGACGCGGTGCGAAAAACCGTCGCGGCGGGAAAAACGGTCCTCTTTGTCGGCACCAAAAAACAGGCCCAGCAGGCCATTCAAAAAGAGGCGGAGCGCTGCGGCATGTTTTACGTAAACAACCGCTGGCTCGGCGGCATGCTGACCAACTTCGTCACCATCAAAAAATCCCTGCTCCGTCTCAAGAAGCTCGAGAAAATGGAAGTGGACGGCACCTTCGAGAATCTTACCAAGAAGGAAATAGCCTCGCTCGGCAAGGAAAGGGCCAAACTCCAGAAGAACCTCGGGGGCATCAAGGAGATGAAGGATCCTCCGGGAATCCTCTTCATCATAGACACCCGCAAGGAAGCCATCACCGTGGCCGAAGCCCAGCGTATGGGCATTCCCATCGTGGCAGTCGTGGACACCAACTGCAATCCCGACGGCATCAACTACCCCATTCCCGGGAACGACGACGCGATAAGGGCCATCACCCTCTTTACCCAGATCATCGCCAACGCGGTGGTGGAGGCGGACAACGAGGTGGGGCTCAAGATCATAGAGACCCTGGGCGACGAGGAAGAGGACGGTGAGGCAGTCATGACCGATGTTTCGGTACGGCAGGAGGACGAAGAAATCGATATAGCGTCCTATTCGGCCGAAACGGCGCAGACGGACGCCGGGGCTCCTTCCGGGGAAGTTGAAAGCGACGAGGAAGACGAACTGCCCGTGGACGTTGACAAGGTCTACGGCGAAGAATAACGGGGAGCGGGGCGCGGACCGGAGTTCCGGCGGGGCGGTAAACCCGGCTTTCAAACAAAAGACTTTTGGCAAGGAGTAAGGCACATGGCAGAGATCAGCGCTGCGGACGTAAAGAGGCTTCGTGAAAAAACCGGGGCCGGTATGATGGAATGCAAGAACGCCCTTGCCGCCAACGGCGGCGATTTTGACAAGGCGGAAAAATACCTCAAGGAAAAGGGACTTGCGGCGATCGAAAAAAGGGCCGGCCGGGCCACCAACGAAGGGAGAATTTTTGTCAAAACCAGGGAAGACAATTCCGCCGCGGTCCTCGTGGAAGTAGCCTCCGAGACCGATTTTGTGGCGAGGAATCCCGAATTCATCGCGCTTGGCGAAGTCATCGCGGAGAAGGCGCTTGAAAGGGAATGTACCGGGCCCGACCCTGAACTTTCCGGCATGGTAACCGATCTTGCCACCAAGATACGGGAAAACATGAGCCTCAAGCGCGTAAAGTTCGTCAAGGCCGCGGAGGGCGGCTACCTTGTCCAGTACATACACGGGGACGGGAACATTGGCGTGGTGGTGAGCTTCAGTTCCGCCAATCCTGAAATTTTCTCGCGTGAAGATGTCAGGGCGTTCGCCTTCACCATTGCCCTTCATGTGGCGGCCTTCAACCCCATGGCCCTCAGCCGCGATAAAATGGATCCCGCCTTTCTCAAGGAACAGGAAGACATTTACCGCAAACAGATGGAAGGAGACGAAAAACTCAAGGACAAGCCCTCCGCCGTCATAGACAACATCCTCAAGGGCAAGATCAACAAGTACCTTGCCGACGCGTGCCTTCTTGAACAGTCCTACGTAAAGGACGACAAGATCACTGTTGAGGCGGCCCTCGCCGAATGCGGCAAAAAGGCAGGCTCGCCCGTCGAAATAGCCGGATACGCCTACTTCAAGGTCGGCGGCTAATTCGCAAACGGGTCCATGTCCCGCGCCGTGCGCGGGCGCGGGATTCCCGGCGGGCCGCGGGAAAAGGCGTATTTTTCATGAACGGAGGAAGGCATGAGTGATGTTATTGTTTCCGCCGGGGAAAGGATGAAGAAAACCGTCGCGAACCTCAGGGACGGTTTTGCCGTTCTCAGGACGGGGCGGGCGTCCCCCGCCCTCTTCGACAGGATACGGGTGGACTACTACGGCGAAAAATCACCGCTGAACCAGGTGGCCAACATCTCGGTTCCCGAAGCCCGGCTCGTCGTCATACAGCCCTGGGACAAGGCGCTCATGGGCGAAATCGAGAAGGCCATCCGTTCTTCGGATCTTTCCCTTAATCCCTCGAACGACGGGAAGGTCATACGCATCGCCTTTCCTCCCCTGACCGAAGAGAGGCGGAAAGAACTGGTAAAGCAGGCGAAAAACCAGGCGGAGCAGAGCCGGGTCGCGGTGCGCAACATACGGCGCGACGGCAACGACGAACTTAAAAAACTCCTCAAGGACGGGGAAATCACCGAAGACGAGGAAAGCAAGGCGTCGGGCGAACTGCAAAAGCTTACCGACGGTTACATAAACCAGGTGAACCAGGTTCTGGAAGAAAAAGAAAAAGAAATAATGGAAGTGTAATGCCCCCGGAGAACGACGGAACAAACGGAAACATACCCGTTCATGTAGGGATCATAATGGACGGAAACGGCCGCTGGGCAAAACAGAGGGGGCTGCCACGGACGGCGGGCCACCTTGAAGGGCTCAAAACGGCGAAGCGCATGGTCAAGGAGGCAAGCGACCGGGGCATCAAGTACCTCAGTCTCTATGTGTTTTCCACCGAGAACTGGAAGCGCGCCGCCGGGGAGGTTTCCTTTATTCTGGGCCTTGTAAAGCAGTACCTCCTTAAAGAGATGGATTTTTCCCGGGAGAACAGAATCAGGGTGCGCCACGCGGGCAACATGGCGGGTCTTCCGGAGGATATCGCCGGAGAAATACGGAAGGCGTGCGAAGAGACCCGGGACTTTACGGGCATGCAGGTGATCCTTGCCCTCAACTACGGGGGCCGGGATGAAATAGTGCGGTCCGTTAACCGCGCCATTAATGAGGTTAACAAAAACGCGGAAGGCTCCGCGCGGGTACAGGGCCTTACCGAAGAGGCTGTGCGGAATTTTCTGGATAATCCGGACATACCCGATCCTGATCTTGTCATCCGTACCGCGGGGGAATTCCGCATCAGCAACTTCCTCCTCTGGGAAGGGGCCTACGCGGAATACTACATCTCCCCGAAATTCTGGCCCGACTGGACAGGGAACGATCTGGAGGAGGCTATAGGCAGCTACGGGAAAAGGGATCGCCGTTTCGGCGGCGTAACGGAGGGAAAAACGTGAAAAAACTTGTGGAACGTCTCTTTGTTTTTTTTATCGGCCTTCCCCTCATCATCTTTATTATCCTCTTTCTCCCCTTCCGCGGCCACCTTGTGTTTAACGTCATTGTGATTATCAGCAGCGCCCTTGGCGCGGCGGAGTTTGCCCGCATACTCGGGAAAAAAGACCTTGTCCTCCGGACGCATGAGGCCCTTATACTGGGAGCCCTCCTTCCCCTGGCGGCGGCCGCGGAAATCAGTTTCGGCGCGCCTGAGGGCACGGTCCTCGCGGCCCTGATCCTTGGAACGTCCTGGCTGTTTGTTTCACGGGTATTTTCCAGGGAAGACAGGATAGCGTCGTACACGTCGCGGGCGGCCGCGGGACTTTCCGTCATGATCTATCCCGGCATCTTCATGATGTGGATCATACGGATGGCGGTTCTTGCCGGGCGTGCGCAGGGAGGGGAAGCCTCTTCCTTTCCTTCCCCCCAGTCCGTCATCATCCTGGTCTTCGTGTTTACCGTAATGATCAACGACTCAATCGCCTGGGCGGCGGGGATGCTCCTCGGCAAGAGCAACAGGGGGATCATACCCGTAAGCCCCAACAAAAGCGTGGCGGGTTTTGCCGGGGGAATCGCGGCGGCGGTGCTGGCCGGGGCCGCGGGGGTTTGCCTTTTCCCCTCCGTCTTTGTTCCCCGCCTGTTACCCCCCGTTCCGTCGGGGCTTGTCATGGGCTTTCTTATGGGAACGGCCGCCTCCCTCGGGGACCTTCTGGAAAGCGCCTTCAAGCGGAGTTCGGGCATAAAGGATTCGGGGTCCATCATTCCCGGAAGGGGCGGCGTACTTGATTCCGTCGATTCGGTGGCCTTTGCCGCTCCGGTATTCTACATCACGTACCGTGTCCTCTTCGGCCCGTAAAGGGATCAACCGCGAATGAGAAAAAAAACCGCGATTCTTGGGGCAACGGGTTCCGTAGGAACAAGCGCCCTGGATGTGATACGCCGCTACCCGGATACCTTCGAACCCGTTCTCCTTACGGGCCACTCAGGCGCGGCGGCCCTCCTGAAACTGGGGGAGGAATTCCCCGGCGCGATGCTCGCCCTTTCGGGGCCGGGGGCAAAAGACGCCCCTTCCCGCGTTTCGTTCCGGGGAGAGGATGGGCTTCTTGCCGCCATAGCCGCTTCCGGGGCCGGCATAACCGTCAACGGAATAGCCGGCGCGGCGGGGCTCAGGCCGAGCATGGCCGCCATTGAGGCGGGACAGGATCTGGCCCTCGCCAACAAGGAAACCGTCGTCATGGCGGGAAAGCTGATATTCGAAAAAGCCGCGGAAAAAAAGGCGGCCATCATCCCCGTGGATTCAGAACATTCGGCCATATTCAACCTTCTGCGGGGAAGGCGGGAAGACGCCGAAGAACTGATCCTCACCGCTTCGGGGGGGCCTTTCAGGACATATACCAAAGAACAACTCGCCGCCGTTACCCCAAAAGAGGCCCTTTCCCACCCTACATGGAAGATGGGGCCCAAGATCACCGTGGACTCTGCGTCTCTTGCCAACAAGGGCCTTGAGATAATGGAGGCGGCCTTTCTTTTCGGCGTCAAACTCAGGGAATTGCGGGTGGTAATACACCCCCAAAGCATCGTTCATTCCATGGTACGGATGAAGGACGGGGCGGTATACGCCCAGCTGTCCCGGCCCGACATGCGCCTTCCCGTACAGGACGCCCTTTTCTGGCCGGAAACGCCGCCTTCTTCCTTCGGCGCGCTGGATTTCAGGGG
>JAISEB010000258.1 GCA_031264395.1 Treponema sp.
CGTTCCGGTGAGGATGTCAAATCGCTGGTCAGCGCCGCAAATTACGTGGTGCTGACTCCCAACGAACGAAAAGATATAGTCAGAAAAGAAATTCTGGCGGGAATGATGCGGGATATTGAAAAATCCGGTTATTTTAAACAGGAAAAATTGTCCCACCTCGAAAAAATCATTCCCAAGATAGGCGGTTATTTTACCGATCCTTTTTCATACAACGACTGTCTTTCAGATGAAGAAAAAGCGGCCCTTCACATCAACCCGGAACTCAAGATTTCCCGGGAAATGGCGGACTGCATGAGCGAAAAAGGACTGTCCGAAAAAGATCCCCGGCATATTATTCCCATCATTTACTACATGAATTTATTTGGCATAGGACGGAAATACAAACTGATGGAACTGCGTACGCGGGGCGTCACCAAAATTAAAATAGTCAGTATGGGCGGCGATCTTGACTGCGAAAAAATCAAAAGCCATACCGGTGTTTATTCGATCAACGACGTGCCCTCTTTGCCCCTTCCCGGATGTGACGCCGCCTATTGCCGCTGCGATTTTGAGCCCTGCGACGAAGATTAGAATCAAGGCTGATTCACAGGGGGTTCACGCCTGTTTTTGCCGGTCTTTTTGACCGGAGGGCCGGCTTCCCGGAAGCCGTGTTTCCCGCTTTTTTTGACTTCGTACATCATTTTGTCGGCGGTTTCCACCAGTTCCTGGCCGGACATGGTTCCCCGGGGAATGGCCACCGCCCCTATGCTGACGCCGCAGGAAACGGCGCGCCTTCCCAGCTTCCACTTTCCGCCGAATTTTTCAAGGAGTATTTCACGGGTACGGCGGAGATCCCCGGAGTTTTTGTTTTCCGCGAGAATCACAAATTCATCGCCGCCGAAACGGTACGCCTTTCCCAGTTTTTCTTCGTTTTCCCTGAGAAATTTTCCTATGCTGCACAGGAGGCCGTCTCCCTGCAGATGTCCCAGGGTGTCGTTGATTGCCTTGAAGTCGTCAAGGTCTATAAAAAGAAGGTAGCCCCGCTTTTTCTTTTTCCGCAGGGCCAAAAGGCTCTTTTCCAAATCGTCCGCAAATTTCCTCCGGTTGGGAAGGCCGCAAAGACTGTCGGTTTCGGCAAGCCGCCGTATTATTTCCTCGTTCCGCTTGTTTTCCGTAATGTCTATGCGGCTTACCACGTGGGCGGTGCGGCCGTCTACCCAGCGGCAGGCGGCGTTGAGGATGCGGTACCATGAACCGGTGGCGGCGTTTTGAACATCCCAGCCGTACACCCGCGTGGGGTTTCCCTTTTTGTCTATGAGCTTGTCCTTGGGGCATCCGCCCGCCGCTTCTCCTTCGGCGGCAAAAACGGACAGGCAGGTTTTGCCGATGATGTTGTCCATGCCGCCGTACCGGGAGGCGATGGCGTCATTGGCAAAGAGCAGTTCCCCGCTGTGAAAATCGCTGACGTAAATTTCGATGCCGGCGTTGTTGACGATGGTCTTCATTGAATCCAGCGTATATTCAAGCCGCTGCCGGTACATCCGCGTCTTGATGTGCCCGGCCACGACCGAAAGCACCGCATCGGCGTCGTCTATTTCTTTTCTGCTCAGGCGGACGGGATTCCGTCTGTCCATGAGGCCCACAAAGGCTATGGGGGTCTTTTCTTCCAGAACGACAGGCAGCATGATAAGGGTCTTTGCCGAAAGGAGTTCGAGGAATTTTTTGCCCAGGCGGTTCTTGCGGGAATTGAGGTACACAATTTCACCGGCCTGTCCGGCAAGCTCCCCCGTTTCTTTGGGCGTAAGATAATCGGAAAGGAGGAAACTGTCCTTGAGGCATTCGTTTCTGCAGAGATAATGTTCCTTCAGGTGAAAGATCCCCCGGTGATCGGCTTCATAGACAAAACCCGAATAAAAACCAAAAAAATCACAGGTTGTCTGCAGCATGGCCGGAACCGGTTCCCCGTAATCACTGCCGCCTATACGCCTGAAGATGCTGACAAAAAGATCCTTTTCCTTCTCGTTGCCGCTTTGTACTTCTTCGTTTGTAGCCATATTACGGCTTCCTCTTGAAAGCGCGCTCCAGAAGGTGCATCCGGTAGGCGGCGTAAAGTTCCCTGCCGTATTCGGTAATTTCCCAGACTTCCTCGTCTCCCGCGGCCGAATGCTTTACCAGCTTGAGCAGGGCGAAATCGGCCATGATCTTCTTGATGGTGTTCGACGGGGTAGGATAATCCTTCCGGACGGTCTTTTCCAGATCCGGGTTAAGGACATTTCCCAGAAAACGGGAAATTTCGGCGGTAGTTTTTCCCGGCGAAAGTTCGGGGACAAGGAGCTTCCAGATTCTGAGGCAGCGGAACTTCCGGGGGTTTTCCCAGTTTTCCCCGTCTGTGTAGTGGAAACTCAGCGTCGCCTTGTTGAGCGCCAGCACCTTGAGGGCCTGCTTCATCTGATCCTGCAGCCTGGTCATGATGCCGCTGTTTTCAACCTTGATACGGCGCTTGAGTTCTTCGTTTTCCCCGGAAAGCCTCGACAACTCGTTCGCCACCGAAGGATCGACGGTCTGCGCCGCGTATATCCAGCCCGGCCGGGGGTTAAGGTTCATTTCCCGGATAAGGAGGCTCTGCGCCTTCTGCCTGAGATCCGCCGTACCGGTCCATTCGGCAAAGGGGCCCTTCTTCAGTTTTTCCCTGAACGCCTCAAGTTTCCTCCCGGTTTCGGGATCGGCCTCCTTTTTGGACGCCTTCCAGCGCGCCTTTCCGTCCAGTATGAGCGAGATGAAGGGAATGCCCTTTTGCGCCGCCCAGACGTATTCGGCTTCGGCCTGGGATGTTTTTTCGCCGTCCGCGAGGTATTTATGGGCCAGAAGGCAGAGGCAGTAATCGCATTCTTCCAGGGTTTTCCGCACAAGGAGCCGCCTGTCCGCGTCTTCGTCCGTACCGATAAATTCCGGCATGACCGGAATATGACCCAGTTCCATGATGAGCCGGGGCAGCTCTTTCCGTTCGTTTTTAAGATCGTCAAGCGTTGTAACGACAAAGATGAGGTACTTCCTGTTCATTGCTGCTCCTCGCGGCTTTTGCGTTTTCCGTAACGGAAACTATCCGGTTCTTCCACCCGGATCTTCCTTTGATTTTCGGCAGTGGACGAGGGGAACATTATCCCTTATAGTAGTTTCATGATTGGATTTCTTATCAAGAAGACGTTTTTTGACCTCTGGGACAACCTTTTCCGCATAGCCCTTGTTAACCTTGGCTTTATTGCGAGCCTTGCCCTTCCGGTCTTTGTTCCGAGCCTGCTCCTTGCGGTCCCGGCGCTTTCCATTGCCGTGACCCTCTTGGGCGTATTGTGGTGCTGTATCTATCTTTCCGCCGCGGCGCTTTCCATCAAGGCGCTTTCCGACTACGGCTCCTTTGGTTTCGGCGATTTCTTCAGGAACCTCAAGGCGGCCGTTCCCGCCGGCATTTTCATGTGGCTTTTCGCCTTTCTTGTCTTCATCATGTTCACCATTGTCATGCCCTTTTATCTGGATCTGGGATCGCTCTTCGGCCTGTTCCTTGCCGCGGTGATCTTCTGGACCATGGCGGCGGCGGTGCTCTCGTTTCAGTTTTTTTTCGCCGTCCGCTCCCGGCTCGAGGGAAATCTCCTTAAATCGGCGAAAAAATGCTTTCTTATATTTTTTGACAATCCGGGCCTTGCGGTCTTTTCCCTTCTTCACAACATCGTCATTCTGGCGGTTTCCGTGCTTCTTGCCCTGCTGTTTCCGGGGCCGGGGGGCGTACTCTTGTATCTCGATGAAGCTCTGCGCCTCAGGCTCCTTAAATACGACTGGCTTGACGCCAATCCTTCCGAAAGCCCCGCTGTGGCGCGGAAGCGGAAAATTCCCTGGGACGAGATTCTGATTGACGAGCGCGAAAGAACAGGAACCAGATCGTTCAAGAGTTTTATATTCCCGTGGAAAGACTGAATGAGGCTGGCTTTAGGGGATGTCCACGGCCGGGATTTCTGGAAACATCCTCCTTCCGGTGATATTGAAGAATACTACATTACCGGTGATTACTTTGACAGCTTTACCGTTCCTTTCAGCAGACAGTACCGGAATTTCATCGAACTCTGCGCGGCGGCCCGCGCGGACAGCCGCATAAAACTGTGCCTGGGAAATCACGATTATCACTACATGCGGGGGGTTCTTAATCAGAGGTATTCGGGTTTTCAGGATGAACACAGCATCGACATCATGGAGATACTCGAAAAAAACGCCGATCTGCTTAACGTGCTGTATGTAACGTCCGGCTCTTTTATTGTCAGCCATGCGGGCGTGTCGGTTACTTTTATGGAGAAGATGAAAAAGGAGGGCGTGAAGGACCTTGAGGGAATCAATCGCGCCTTTCTTGAGAACAGGAACATACTCGCGTTCGACGGGCGGGACATTTACGGCGACGACGTGACGCAGAGCCCCATCTGGATACGGCCTGATTCCCTTTGCCGCGACGCGGTTCCCGGCTACAGCCAGATAGCGGGGCACACGCAGATTAAAAACATAATGGAAATACCCCTGGACGACAACCGCGCCGCCCCCGCGCCGCGCGGAAAGCGTGCCGCTCCGCCCGTCCGCCCCGCCGCGCCGTCCCCCGGCCGGAAACTTGTGCTGATTGATACCGGCGATACTCCGGCGTTTTACCGCTTTTAGCGGGGGCTGGGGAAGTGAAGAAAATTCGCGGGGTCCGCTTTACTTGTATGCGTCAGAAGTTATTTCAAGCCATATTCTTTTAGAACGGAGCCATTTGGATATTTTGGAGATTGTTTTATCCGTTTTTTGAAGTTGTTTTTTACCGCGTATGGCGCATTCCCATATTATACAGATACGCCAGCCTGTAGCGTGAAGGTAATTCAAGACCTCGGCATCACGCTTGCGGTTTCTGTCTATTTTGGTGACCCAAAATTCCCTGTTTGAAGACGGAATTTTGAAATTTTTACAACCTTCGTGGCCATGCCAAAAACAGCCGTGTATAAAAATTGCCGCATTAAATTTTTTAAGCACTATATCAGGTTTACCGAATACATTTTTGACATTCAATCGGTAACGGAAGCCCGATTTGAAAAGCCCTTTGCGTACAAGGATTTCAGGCTTTGTGTTTTTACTGCGAATGCCTGACATTAACAGGCTGCGCTTTTCGGGGATAACAATATCCATTATTACACGATT
>JAISEB010000272.1 GCA_031264395.1 Treponema sp.
TTGGCGCGGCGCAACATGGGGCTGGTGTTTTCGCGGGGTTTGGGGTAAAATGGGGCATCATGGCGGAAATTCTGGAAATGCCTCAGGAAAGGGAGACCGGAAACAGGGAAGAAAAAAAGGCAAAGGGGAAAAAGAAGAGGCGCTGGCCCGCCGTTCTTCTGGTGTTGTTTCTTGTCATCATTGGGCTCCCCCTTCTCTGTGTGGGTCTTTCTTTTATAGGAAGAATAAGTCCGGGGGACGTGATTCCCGATTCCTTCATTTTCTACGTCCGTATCCCGAATCCGGTACAGCTTTCAGAGAGGGTTCTGGCCCACGAGCCGCTGCCCGAGATCCTCAGCAGCCCGGCGTTTTCCCCGGCGCTTCCCCTGCTGCGCGATTTTGAAGAAAGCGGCGTGACGCAAAATCCCCTGGTACGTTTTGCGGCAAGGGGCGTGCTTGAAGGGGCCCTTCTTGACGGGGGCCGCTTCCTTGCGGCCTGGGATTCGGGAATACTGGCCCCTTTCCTCCGGCTTCTTCCCGCCCTTTCGGGGACGGTTACCATACCCGGCCTTTACTATGTTCAGGCGGGAAAGTATTCGCGGTTTGAGTACCGCCTCAGAAGCGGGGCGGAAAGCGCCGGGACAAGCGCGGACGCGGAGCCGAAGGCCCTTTTTATCGCCCCGTACCACAACCTCCTCGTTATTTCTACCGACGCGGCGTTTCTTGAATCGGTGCTGGACGGGACCTCCCGCGAAGGCGACGTGCGGGGTTCGCGGCGCAAGGAAATAGGACGGGAAACCTACGACGCCGCCGTTCTTCTTGCCCCGGAATTCCTCGCGGACATGCTGAACAGCCAGGACCCTGTTATCGCGTCCGCGCTGGAAAGCATAGAGTTCCCTTCGCCCGTCGAGCTTGCCGTTTCCATAGAACCCAAACAGCTTTCCGTTTCCGCCGCCGCTCCGGTGCGCGCCCGGAATGACGCCGTACAAAGGATCATCGAACGGAATTCAACCGATCCTTCCCTTGCCAGCTTCCTTCCGTCGGGCGCACAGTACGCCACCGTTCTTTCCGCCGGGCCCCTGCGCGATCTGATGGAGGCGATGCGGACTTTTTCGGGGGACAGCTTCACGGCGTCCCTGCGAAGGGCCGACGCTTCAAGCCGCGGCCTTTTGGGGCTTTCGCTGGAGGATCTGCTTTATTCATGGACGGGGGAAGAATTTGCCGTGTTCGGCATGGAGGGAAGGCCCGCTCCGGTGTACGCCATACAGATACGGGATGAAGAAAAACGGCGGGAGATTTTCAACAAGGCGTTCAGCTCCATCGTTCTTACCGAAGACATCAGCCTCAATCTTGACGGCACGCGCATTCCCCAGATACGGCTGCCCGGTTTTTTCGCCTCCCTGATCCAGTTGTGGGGCATGCGCATTCCCGCGCCGTATTACACCGTTGAGGGAGGGTATCTCTTCGTTTCGGAATCCGCCGAAACCATTCTTGCCGCGGTGCGGGGAATTCAAAAGAACGACTCCCTCCTCAAAACGGCGGCATGGCAGAGTCTTGCCCATCCTGAAAACAGCCGGGGCGCCTTTACCATTTACTATTCGCTGGACCGTTCCCTTCCCTTTTTTCTCAGGGGGAATACGCTTTTGAGTTCGATCTTCGGCCTCTACCGGCAGGGGCTTCTGCAGATGGGTTTTGAAAAGGGGGAAATACGTTTCTCGCTTTCCGTGAACCCCGGGTCCGGCCAGGGCCTTTACCCCGCGCAGGGGTATCCCCTCGCCATTGCCGGAAAAGCGGGGAACCGCGTCTACAGCCTGACCTACAACCGGGGCGGATCGAGCCGGATCTTTTTAACGCGGGATACTTTTGCCGTCGCGGTAAATCCCGCCGACCAGACAATCTACGAGCTTGAGGCGGGAAGCCCGCTCTGGGTGATCCCGGCGGAAGGGCAGAGGCCGCGTTCGCCGGAGGAAGGCTCCGTGTGGGTGGTAACGGGACAGGGCAGGGTCATCCTCGCAAACGGGAACATGGAAACAATGCGGGGCTTTCCCCTTACCACGGGGCTGCGGCTTTCGGCCCCGCCCGCGGCCGCGAACGGAAAACTCTTCCTCAGCGATGAGGACGGAAAGGTCCATATCGTAGACGGAAAGGGCTCCCGGAGCCAGTGGGAAACGGTTTTTCCCGCCGCGCTCAGGGCCCCGCCTTCGTTCGCGGGAGAAGGCGGCCGGACCCGGGCGGCGGTCTACCCCAAACGTTTTCTGGGCGATATATGGCTCCTTGATGAAGAGGGGAACGCTCTTTCAGGCTGGCCTGTTCCGGTCAACGGAATAGCCTTCGGCTCCCCCCTTCTCTTTACGGCGGAAGAAGGGCCGTCCGGGGATCAGGGCCTCTTCGCGGCGTTTGTTACCCAGGCCGGAGAATTGACGGTTTACAACGAACGCGCCGAAGTCCTGCCCGGTTTCCCCCTGGAACTGTCCGGGATCTTCTACCTCCAGCCTGTATGGGACGGACAGGCGCTCTGGCT
The DNA here is from genome assembly GCA_031264395.1 of Treponema sp. Taxonomy (GTDB): domain Bacteria; phylum Spirochaetota; class Spirochaetia; order Treponematales; family Breznakiellaceae; genus JAIROE01. Next base: position 2,501 of record JAISEB010000272.1, read on the forward strand.
CATTTCGGAGGACGGCGTTCTCTTCCAGGTAACCATCGGAGGACAGGCGCTCTGGCAGCGCATCCCCGTTCCCGATCTTCTGGTAAAGGAAGAAGGTTACATTACGGCGTCCGATGTCGACGGCGATTCAATTCCCGAGATCTTCTTTTCGGGCGAGGGGAACGCCCTTTACGGCTACACCCGCGGTTTTAGTTCCCTGGACGGCTTTCCCCTGCCTGTCTGGGGACAGCCTTCGTTTGCCGATCTTAACGGCGACGGAAAAAGCGAATGTACCGGCGCAGGGCTTGACAACAGGCTGTACCGGTGGCATTTCAGGTAAATGGACATTGGGCAGGCCGCAAAGCAAGCGGCATTGCCCCAAGGAACGGATTATGAACAACACACAAAACCCCGGCCGGTTTTTTAGAACTTCCCTTTTTTTATTCCCCGTAGTGCTTGCGCTCTTTTCCTGCCAGTCCCTGCAAAGGGACAGGCTTGTGGACATGTCGAACGAGCCTTTCAGCAGGGACATTACGGAGCTTGAGGAACGGATAGTATCGATGGACAGGGATTTTTCACGGGAAGACGCCGCCGCCGTCCGGAGGCGGATAACAGGGCTGGAAAAAAATCCCCTTTCCGACACGGGATACGGCGCTTTCCTCGCGGCCCTCTCCGGCCGCCTTTTTATCCTTGAGGGAAAACAGGCCGACGCCCAGAAAAAGCTGCGGGATTCCCAGTCGCTTTCGCCGGGAAACATACAGGCGGTAGTGCTTTCGCTGCGGCTTGAAAGGGACGTACAGCGGCGGCTTGCCATGATAGACCGCGAGCTTGGCGTGGAAGCGGCGGGGGAACTCCAGATAGAACGGGGACGGGCCCTTATGGAGGTGCGCCGCTACCGCGAGGCGGCGGCGGCTTTTGACACCGCCTTCTCCATGGACCTTAAGGCGGTATACCGGGACACCTACCGCGCGGCGCGGGACCGCGCATGGGAACTCCGGGACGCCGAAGCGGGAACGGCAAGCAAAACACAGGCGATTGTGGAAAAAGACGGCCTTACATGGACGGACTTGATAGAACTTACAAGGGGTGAAACGGAACTCCTCCGTTTTCTCACCGCCGGAAGGGACTGGCCCACCCCGGAAATTTTTGACCGCCTTCTGGAAAGATCCTTTATTCCCCTTACCCAGGACGTAACCGTCAAAGACTGGCCTTCCGCAAAACCGCGGGCCGACGAGCAGGTAACCCGCTCCGGCGCGGCCTACTATATATGGCGCTTGTACGCCGACAGGAGGGCGGACCGCGGCCTTCTTACAAAATACTCGGCGGGCTACGCCGCCCGCCCCGGTTCCCAAAGCCCCGTCGCCGACCTTCCCCTTCTTTCCCCCTTCTTTGACTCCGTACTGGGCTGCGTGGAGACGGAACTCATGTCCCTTCCCGACGGCAGAAATTTCAGGGGCGCGGAAAAGGTCCGGGGCGCGGAAATGCTTTCGATATTAAGAAAGATACGGTAGAACGAAAGTGTTCAACGAACCTCCGCGCGGAGGCTCATTGAACAGCGCTATTTCTTGAATTTCAGCGTCTCAAGGGGCGCGTCCCCCCGGATAAATTCAAACCACAGTTCCTTGTCCGTCTTTTCACGGAGCAGCCTGAAAAAGCCGGCCAGATCCCTGAAGGTCTCGCCGTTAACGCCCGTAAGGCGGTCGCCTTCCTTGAGCCCGACAATATCGGCCGGGCTGCCCGAGATAACCTGGGCAACGTAGAGCGTCCCTCCCGCGCCGGCGTTCAGATTGAGCCGCGTTCTAAGGGTATCGGTAAGGGGAAGAACATACGCGCCGGGCCACAGTTTCTTGTTATCGGCCGCCGCCTGTTCGGTACGGGCCTCTATGCGGACCGTTATGTCCTGCGGAGCGCCGCCCCGCAAAACCGTAAAGACCGCCCTGTCGCCGGGCTTTATGTCCCCAACCATCATGGTAAGCTGGTTCGTGCCCCGCGCTTCCCTGCCGTCGACATGGGTAATAAAGTCGCCGGGCTTTATGCCGCCCTTGTCCGCGGGAGACCCCAGAAACACCTGGCTCGCCAGAGCGCCGCGTTTTCCTTCAAGGCCGAGCACCTGCATGATGTCCCGGTCCGGATCGGAGAGCGACACGCCAAGCCATCCGTAGTTGATGGTGCCGGTATTGATAAATTCGCCTATGCTCCGTTTCGCGTTGTTGATGGGAATGGCAAAACCCAGCCCGACGGACCCGCCGCCTGAACTGTTGCTGGCTATCCAGGTGTTGATCCCTATGACTTCCCCCCGTATGTTTACAAGGGCGCCGCCCGAATTCCCCTGATTAATCGAGGTGTCGGTCTGGATAAAATCGTTGATGTTGTTGGCGGGCCCTCCGGTACGGCCCACGGCGCTCACGATTCCCATGGTTACGGACGACATGAAGCCCAGGGGGTTCCCCACGGCTATGGCCCAGTCCCCGACGCGCACTTCGTCGGAATCGCCCAAAACGGCAAGGGGAAGGGAGTCGGAAGTCTTGAAGGATATCATGGCAAGATCCCGCCGTTCATCCTTTCCCACCAGTTCCGCCGGATATTCCTTGCCGTCGTTGGCCGCCACGGAAATCTCGTTGGCCCCTTCTACCACGTGGTTGTTGGTCAGCACATAGTAGGCGCCCTTTTCGTACCGGACGATGATCCCAGAACCGAGCCCCTGGGACCTGAATTCCCTTTCCTGCTGATTCGGGCCGCCTTCGCGGGGGCCAAAGAAAAATTCCCAGGGAATGCCGGGGTAGTTGGGAACCTGCTGGCGGCGTATAGAAACGGTCTTGAGTTCCACCACCGAAGGGAGCACCTTGTCCGCGACGGTCCTGAAAACCGTCTGGAGGCCTTCCGCCGCCTCAAGGGCGTTCGCGGGAACAACCACGGGATTTTCCTGGGCCCTGGCGGTCTTTGCCGCCCAGGGGGCTGAACAGGAAAACGAAAGAAAGGCAAGACAAAAGCCGAAAATGATCCCAATCAGCACCAGGTTAAACACCAAGAGATTCTTTGACGACAATTTCCGCATAACATTCATAAAAAACTCCTCAATCCGTCGTTCTGGAACCGGAATTGTAAAACAGCCTCAATTACAATAATAATAAATTTCCCAAAAAGTTACACGATTTCCCGCCGCCTCATTCCAGAGGCTCGGTAAGCATCTCCGTATGATCCCTGAAGATCGCTATGGTGTGTTCCCAGTGGGCGGCGGGCTTTTCATCCGCGGTAACAACCGTCCAGCCGTCGTCCAGAACATCCACGTCCCCGGTCCCCATGTTGATCATGGGCTCGATGGCAATGACAAGGCCGCCTGCCATGCGGGGATTGGGGCCGTGGGGAACATTGGGAACCTGCGGGTCCTCGTGGAGCGACAGGCCGACCCCGTGCCCGCAGAACTGGCGGACAACGCCGTAGCCCTTTTCTTTGGCGTGGCCTTCGACAGCCCGGCTTATCTCCAGAAGCCTTTCCCCCGGTTTTGCCGCGGCTATCCCCCGGTACAGGCATTCCATTGTCGTTACGTTAAGGTCGTGGACCTTCCCGCTCACCCTGCCCGCCTCAACGCTTACCGCCTGATCGCTGATATAACCGCCAAGATCTATACCGCAGTCAAGGGACACCAGATCCCCTTCCTGTATCCTGCGTTTTGAGGGAATCCCGTGTATTACCTCGTTGTTAATGGAAACGCAGATGCTCGCCGGATAGGGGTTGTTTCTGGAACCGTAGCCCAGAAAGGCGGGTTTTCCTCCCGCTTTCCGTATCCATTCCCTGGTCCATTTGTCAATTTCCAGCGTCTGGACCCCCGGCTTTACCAGGGGAATGAGTTCCCGGTACATGGCGGAAAGAAGCCTGCAGGAAGTCCTGATGCCGTCTATCTGCTTTTCATTTTTGAGCCGTATCACACATCCTCCGTTTCATTTTTCCGCGCGCAGCTTTTTTCCGGGCCGCCTGATCCTCTGCAGGGCGGGATCGCGCCTTAAGGCCTCGCGGATGACCCCCTCCGCCGCGCCTGAGTCCCCCATGCGGAACAGGGCCTCGGCCATGGAACGCATCCATCGGGCCTCGTCCCGGCGGGAGAACCCCAGATCCAGAAGGGACGCCAAACAATCCACCCATACCGCGTCGTCAAGGAGGGGCCGGAGGCGGAAACGCACCAGATCTTTAAGACGCGCCTCAACGTCTTCGGTAAAATGCCGGAAATAGGGGAGCCGCCGTTCTTCCCGTATTACCCTGACAAGAAGGGTGAAGGCCTCAAAACCGGCGTTCCGCCTGTCAAGCTCTTCGGCAAGCAGATAGACGCAGTCCATCCAGTCTTCCCTGTCCAGGTACTTTTCCATGGGAAAATCAAGCCCGCCGCTTTCCCGCCAGATTTCAAGGGCCCGCTCTTCCTCAAGATGAAGCAGTTCAAAGAACACAAGTTTCGCCCGGCTTTCGGGATCATTCCGCCGCGAAAGCCAGACGCGGTAATCAAAACCGGCCTTTTGGACAAAACGAAAATAGGCGCGGTCATATTCATAACGGCGGTCCCGGTCGGACAGCACCTCGTAGGCGGCGAGGAGCCTCCGCATCTTGTCCTCGGCGGATTTGCCGGCGATGTCGGGATGCAGCCGCTTTGCCTTTTCACGAAACGCTTTTTTTATATCCGCCTGCGACGCCTCGCGCGGCACTCCAAGGAAACTGTAATAATTTTCCATGCCCGTCCGTCAACGCGCCAACCGCGCCGGCGTACCGGCGCCGCACATCAGGCGCCTATCCGCTTGCCCAGGGCTTCGGAATGGGCGGGATTGAGGAGAATCTCGCTCCAGTTTACCATCATGCCCTCCTTTTCCATGGCCCGCATAAGGTTGGTAAGGGCCCGGGCGGTAAAAAGCCCCCCCTTTTTAACAAAAGCGGCGCTTTTTTTCCCCCCAAGGCTGCTGCCCGCGGCAAGAATTTTCGCGGCCGCGCCGGGGATCTTGCCGGAAAAAAAGGAAACAGGCTCGGCGGCGACGGCTATATATTCATAACCGGGAAGCCGGAAACCGTCTTCCGTCCAGGCGTCTATAACGTCGACCCGGTGGCCCATGGCTTCCATGCCTTTGGCAAGCGATTTAACATATTCCGGGGGCGCCCTCCTTACATTCGGGACGCTGATGACTGCTATTCTCACGTTCTTCTCCCTGCCGCCTCTGGCGGCGAAAAATTTCAGGCCGCCGGCTATGCCTGTTTGTATAACTGATCGATACCCGGCTCCTTTACAAGCAAAACCGAACATTTCGCGCTGACCATGATTTCCCGGTGGGAATGGGAAATAATATCCCGCGCGCTCCGGTCCTTTTCCCAGCCCCCAAGGACTATGAGATCCGCCCTTTTTTCATCGGCGGCGGTAAGCACCTCGGTATACACCGCCCCCCGGCGTATCTCGCGCTCTATTTTTACCCCTTTGGCCCTGGCCAGCTCTTCCACAAAGGAAAGGTAGCGTTCCCCATTCGCCTCCAGGCTTTTTTCGTATTCCTGACTTTCTTCCTGTATGAAGATCTTGCTTAAGGTAAGCTGCCTGATGGTTGCCGTGTCCACCACATAGACCGCCGAAAGGCGGCAGCGGTACAATTTGGAAAGAACAATGGCGTACTTTGCGGCCAAAATGGAGGCGTCCGACCCGGTAATGACCGCGACGATGTTGGAGATAAGGGGCTTCATTCCCTTCCGGCCTTCCTTTTCAACAGTTTACTGGTGAAGAAGGAATCCCTGTCCCGCTCCTCCAGCGCAGCTTCAATATACGTCCGTGTATCCCTGGCCGACGGAATGACCATTTTTTCCAAGGCGTTGACCCGCCGCTGCGTCTTGCGGACCTCCCGCGCAAGACGCCATGCCACGGTCCGCACCGCCGCAAGTTCGGTGCATATCTTCAGCATCTCGAAGAATTCTAGCACAGTTTCATCACATTCGGCAAATGAATTCGCCGGAGAATATTTGAGTTCCAGGGGAGGAAGCCTGATTTCAAGCCCCGGAAGCTTCATTCCGGCGGCGGTTACCGTTTTTTCGGTAAGCTCATAGCGGTAACGGATATTGCGGGAAAGGTGATCCGCCCGTTCCCTGCCCACCGTGATCAACATGCGCTTAAGGGCGGGATACGCGGAAGCCACTCTGGCGTCAAGATCCCGTTCAAGAAGTTTCACCTGCTCCACCTTCTGCATCAGCTCCATGACGAGGATCTCCCGCTTCTGCTCAAGCAGATCGTAGCCTTCCTCGGCGGTAGCAAGCCGCTCCTTTACGCGCAGGAGGTTGCTCTTGGTTGGGGCGATGTTTTCGCGGGGCACTATCGAAGCCCTCCGGTTTTTCCGTTCATGACAGAGTTTAATTATAAACAAAACGGGAAATTTTTTACAGCCCTTCCGCCCTCTTGACAGGGCCCGGCGGGCGGTTCCCCTTTCCGCCGGGAAACGGCGGTATGTCAATACCCCCCGGCGCTTCCGCCCTGGGTCAACAGTTTTACCGCCGCGCTGGTGCCAATCCGGTCCGCGCCGGCGGCGATAAAAGCGTCAAAATCCTCCCGCGCCCGTATGCCCCCAGCCGCCTTGATTTTCACGGCCGCCCCGGCATGCCGTTTGAAAAGTTCCACGTCCGCAAGGACCGCCCCGGCGCTTCCGAAGCCGGTGGACGTTTTGATATAGTCGGCGCCCGCATCGGTGACAACGCCGCACAGGCGTATCTTCTCGTCTTCCGTAAGGTAACAGGTTTCGACAATGACCTTGAGTATCCCCTTTCCCACAGCTTTTTTGACAAGCTTTATTTCTTCCTGCACCCAGTCAAAATGGCCGTTTTTGACATCGCCCAGGTTGATCACCATGTCGATTTCCCCGGCGCCGCTCTGTACGGCCCGCTCGGCTTCCAGAACCTTCGCGGCGGTAATGCTGTACCCCAAGGGAAAGCCTATTACCGTATCGATGACCAGGCCGCTTCCGTATTCATTGTAAACCGGCTTTACATACGAAGGGGGAATACAGACCGCCGCGGTCTTGAAACGCAGCGCCTCATCACAGAGGGTCTTGATTTCCTCCCACGTAGCGGCGGCCTTTAACAGGGTATGATCAACCCGGCCAAGAATTTCCTCGTTTGTCATTTTTCCTCCAGTGTAGTACCGGGGCATTGTACAACATATTCCGGCAATTTACAATAACTGTACGTTTCTTATACGGGGGTAACATGGAAAGGGTTTTTGATTTTCTAAAAAAATGCCAGACGTATTATTTGGCTACAACGGAAGGCGATCAGCCGAGGGTCCGGCCGTTCGGGACGGTGAATGTTTTTGACGGAAAACTGTACATTCAGACCGGAAAGATCAAAAACGTATCGAAACAGATACACAAAAATCCAAAGGTAGAAATATGCGCCTGTGACGGCGGCAACTGGATACGCATACAGGCCGTTGCCGTCGAAGACGAAAGGCGCGAAGCAAAACAGCGCATGCTCGACGCGTATCCCGCTTTGAAAGACAGGTACTCCGCGGACGACGGCAACACGGAGGTGCTGTATCTCAAAGACGCCGTCGCCGTTATTTCCGGGTTTACCGGGGAGCCGGAAATTATTAAATTCTAGAAGAGCACTGATTTATTCGAATGGGGCTTGTAATTTTCTTGTGTGAACGATAAATCATAGGGAAACCTTGTCTTTCCCCATAAATGATAGCGAGTTGATTGAGGGCAGCCCTCCAATCCCTAATCGGCATGGTCCATTTTTGGGCAGTGTTTTTCAAGCCCATGAATAGTAACTTCATTGCAGCCTCGTTCCACCGAACATGCCATAATTTGGCAATCAGCGGGTATTTGGATACCCCAGACGGCGGCAAAGTCTTCCAGAGCGCAGACGGCAAGCTCCACTAACGGGACAGGGTATACGGTCTTAAGAGCGGCCGCTACCACCTTGTGGTCTTTACAGAGGACAAACCACACGGAATTACGAGCCATAGGGACCCATACACAACCAAACCTCGGTTTGGGGAAAAACAGCGGCAATAACACCGGGAAACCCGGCCAGCCCGCCAACGGGGCCAAGAGGATGTCCTTGACGCCCCGGCTGTTCAGTTCGTTCATGATACCCGTCCAGAACTTCGCCCTCTCGCGGATGTTTATTCACAGC
>JAISEB010000336.1 GCA_031264395.1 Treponema sp.
GTTCCCCCGGACCAATCCCCATGAGTTTTTCCAGTTCCCGTTCGGCCGAAAGCAGGGCCAAAGCCGCCTCCACCGCGGCTATTTCCTTTTGACTGTACTCGATTCGTTCTTCCATTAACTCAACGCGAGTGAGCTGGCCTAACTCCCGCCTGAGTTCCGCAAGGCGGTAGCGTTCCCCCGCAAGTTCACGGCTTTCTTCGGCAAGCTCCCGTTTCCGGTCCGCCATGCGGCATTTTTCAACGCCCTGTTCGGCCGAACGGCCAAGACGCTCAAGGGCAAGGACATACTTCCTCCGTTCCAGCGACAGGGAAAGTTCCGCCTGACGCTTCGTCATGCCCGACGCGGGATCGGGAAGGGGGCTTGCGCTGCCCTGAAGCCGCGCGGTTGTATCGTAGGGAAGTTCCCGGCCGGCGCTTCCTCCCAGCGCGCCTGAGATCCACGGCGATGAAAAATCAACGTTGATTCCCACCGACCATGTCTGTCTGGTCAGCGGATAGCGTCTGCCGCTCAGGCCGAAACTTCCGGTAACGCGCACCGTGGGCATCCAAGAAAGGGAGGCGTATTTCAGTTCCCCCTGCCTTCTTACAATAAGGCGCCGCTCCTCGGCCAAATCGGGATTTTTCGCCTCCGTCATTGATCGTGCGGAAGGAGGTGAGGGAAGCGCCGTCTTCCTCCCGGTGTCTATCGTTTCTCCCAGGGGAGGCAGTTCCTCAAGGCCGAGAATTTCCGCGAAGCGTTTTTCCGTTTCCGCAAGATCGATCTTGAGGTTCTCCTGTTCTATTCTGCGTTCTTCAAGGGTAATATCCGCTTCGGCAAGATCCGAAGGCAGGGTAATCCCCAGTTCCACCTCGCGTTCGATGAGCGCGCGCTGCCGGGCAAGCGACTCAACCGTGGCGGCGCGTATCGCCAGCACGGCCCTTGCGTAGAGCAGTTCCCGGTATGCCGCAAGCGCCGAGTCGGCGATGTCTTCGGCCATCCGTTCAAGTTTTGTTTCCGCAAGGGCAAGATCCATCCGCTCAAGCCTCCGGCTAATGAGGAGCCTTCCGCCGTCCCACACCAGCTGATCCAGGCTGAGGCTGTAATTTTTGACAAAAGAATCGGCGCCGTTTTCCGCGAGGCGGTCGTCTTCGGACGCGCCCAGGGTAAGACGGGGAAGCCACGCGCGCCGGCCAAGCGTCCAGGCCCCCTCACGAATCGCCTGCATCGCGTATTCGCCCCTGAGATCATCGGAAGCTGCTACGGCGCGCCGGGCGGCGCCTGAAAAGGAGAGCCCGTCCGCGGGCAGCCCGTCCGCGGCGGGGCCTTTGGAACACGGCAGGAAAAAGAGGCACAAAAACAAAACGGCGGTACGCGCCTTCATTTCTTTTCTTTCCCTTCCCTCAGCGCCGCCGCGGCTTTTCCGGCCGCGAGGGCAAGCATGCGCCCGGCGGTTTTTGACGACGAAAAACTTTCATCCCCGGCCGTCGTCACCCTTCCCGCGGCCAGCGGAATGTTTGTGCCGTTTCTTTCTCCCGCCTTCCAGATCCGTACCTCCGCCGCGAGGGAACGGCGCGTCTTCCACCCTGAAATGAATTCCCGTTCCCGAAGCCGTATGTCCGCCTCGTAATCCGCCGCTTCTTCTTCCCCGGCGGCGGCAAATCCCTGCTCCCAAAAAACAAGCGGCGCAAGACCGGCGACTTCGTTTTCCACCGCCGTCCACACTCCGGTTAAATCCGCCGATACTTCGGCAATCCGTATCGAAGGAAGATTCCGGGGATCTTGTGAAGTTGACCATGACTGGGCCCCGTACCACTGCAACGGAAAAGAAATGCAGGCGGAAAAAAACAGCGCGGGGAGAAACATGAAAAAAACCGAAAAAACAAAACGCGCTTTTAGCGTTTTCATGCGGAAGCCTCCCTGATTGCCGATTCAAGTTTTTCAACGGCGCGGAATATGGGGCTGCCGGGGACAAGAAGCAGACGGGCTTTTTCAAGATCTTCAATCGCCTCATCCCCCTTTCCGGCTATCCACCTGAGCCTGGCCCGGTCAATGAATACAAGGGCGCATTCGGAAGAGGCCTCCGCCGCCCGGTCAAGAAAAGCCAGCGCGGCGGCCCTGCCCTGCGGCCCCCTGTCGCCCTCAAGGGAAGCCGCAAGGCGCAGGGCGCGTATATTCTGGGGATCGCCGGCAATAAGCGCTTCCGCGACGGCGCGGGCCTCGGCGGCCTTTTCCCCTTCACGGAGTGTCCTTGCAAGGTACAGCCCCGCCTCTGCCGCGGCCGGATGGAGGCGCAGGGCGCGTCGGAATGTTTTTTCCGCCTTTAGGGAATCTCCCGAAAAATATTCGGCTTTTCCCCGGAGCACAAGCGCCGGGAAAAAACGGTCCGCGCCTTCAAGGCCGGCTATGGTTTCATCAAGGCGGCCTTCGGCGTACAGGGACTGCGCCCGCGCGTAACGGAGCATGGTTTCCCCGTCCGCCCCGGCGGAACAGGAAACGGCGGAGAAGACGGCGGACAAAAGCCCCGCAAACGGAATGGAAGAACGTATACGGGCCATGTTACCCCCTCATGATATAGGCCAGCCGCTCGGCAAGCCGGCCCTTTGCCTTTGCGGCCTCGGCGGAAAAATACAGGTGAAATTCCGGCGTCTGCCCCAGCGCCCGCAGCGCGCCGGCGGCGTACAGGGTGCCGGTGTTGTCGGGCAGCGCAAGCAGCGGCATGAGGACCGACAGATATTCGGGCTTCTGCTCGGCCGCGGCCCTTGATATGGTCCGTTCTATTTCGGCGCGGGTTAAAACGGACGGGCCGTCTTCCGCCGCAAGTCCCAGCGCGCGGGCCATGATGACCCGGCATTCCGGGGCAAAGGGACCCTGTGGGGCAAGGCTTACACAGCGTTCAGCGTATTCGGCGGCCAGCGTTCCCCGCATGGCGCGGGCGCCCCGGTACCAGTATTCGGGAAAGTAGCCGTAACGGCCCCCGATTGAGCCGTAGGAGGATCGCATTTCCTGGGAAACAGGACCGCGTTCCATCGCGCAGACCAGAAGCAGCCAGCGGACAAAGCCGTCGTCTTCATCCTTGAAAACAGGAAGTTCCGAAAGGAGACGTTCGGCCTCCGTCCAGTCCTCCGCAAGAAAGCGGAGCAGGGCCCTGGCTGCGGGAACGCCGTCACGGATCGAGCCGGAGCCGTTTTCCCCCGGTTCGTCTTCCAGAGCCGTTACGTTATTGAGACCTTCCTCAAGGGAAGACTTGGGAATGACGCCGCAGCCGTAAAGCCATGCCAGTTCCTTGTAGGCGGCGACGGCCGCTCCGGCATAATCGCCCGCCTCTTCCCTGATCCGCGATTCCGCCAGAGCCAGTCCCTGAACATAACCGTTCATCCTCTCCGTCCCGGCTATGCGCTCAAGGGACTCAAACACGGTTTCACCGTCCGGCCCCGAGGCTTCCGCGCCGGGAACGGGTGCGGCCTGCGCCGGAACGGAAAAGGCGGCCTTAATCCCGTCCGCACCGGAGGAAGGATCTTCCTTTCCGGACGCGGCCGCATCCGCAACCGCGGTTGTACCGCCGCACGAAAACCCCGCCATGACCGCAATCAGAACAGCGGGCCAGAAGATCCCTTTCATTGTTACCCCCGTTTCGCACATATGCGTGAGGCTGTTCCAAAACCAACCGGGTTTTGAAACAAGCTCACGTATATATGGCGCGGAACG
>JAISEB010000348.1 GCA_031264395.1 Treponema sp.
CCGCGGCGTCCACGGAATCCGGGCGGGCCGGGACGGCCGGCCACGACAGCTTGTTCCGCAGGGCCCCGTAAAAAGCCTTCCGGTCCGATCCGACAAGCAGCGCCTTGAAAGACGCCGCCCGCATGAAAATCCGGTCTTCCGGTTCAAGGGCCAAGGTTTCCTGCCCGTCGACGGTAAGCAGCACCCCGCTGCGCTGTTCCTTTTCGACTTCCACGGCGACCCCTTCCCCGGAGGGAAAGATGATGGGCCTGTTTGAAAGGGTAAAAGGGCAGATGGGATTTACGATGATCCCCTCTATTTCGGGATCGAGGATGGGCCCGCCCGCGGCCATGGAATAGGCGGTTGAACCGGTGGGAGTCGCCACGATAAGGCCGTCGGAGCGGTACTGCGCAAGGCGGGTAAACCCGCTGGAAGAAAGGACGGGCGAAAGAAGCGAGAGCCGTATGAGGCGCGCGATGCCGGAAGCCGAAATAACCGCGTCGTTAAGGCAGCAGCTTTTCCACACTTCCCTTTCCCGCCGTTCGACCCGCACTTCCAGCATGAGCCGCCGCGAAACCGGGACTGCGCCCGACATCCATTTATCCAGAACTTCCGTCCATTCCTCCCGGCGCACATCGGCGATAAAACCCAGCGTGCCAAGGTTTACCGGTATAATGGGAATGCCGCGCGGGGCCGCGGCCCTGGCGGTGTAAAGCACCGTACCGTCGCCGCCCAGGCTGAAGGCAAGGTCCCAGGGCCCCCCGTCGTCAAAATCGATTTTCGGGGGCCCGCCGTTTTCGCGAAGGCCCCGTTCAAAAAACCAGAACCGCGCCGCCGCGCGCCGTTTTTTCAGTTCTTCTTCCATTTCCCCCGCCAGCTTTGAAGCCTCGGGTTTTGACTTGTTGACAAAGAGCAGCGCCCTGATCCGGGAATTTGTTTCGGACATCCCTCTCTCCTACGGAAGGGTAAGGATCAGTTTTGATACCCGTTCAACTTCCTGGGAGCGGAGGCGGGGATACAGGGGAAAGAGTACGGTCCGCAGGGAAAGGGAACGGCTTTCAGGGCACTTTTGAGCGTCCGCCGCGCCGGAGGCTGCGGGAGTATCTTCAAAGGCGCTTTCCACGGCAATCTCCTTTTTGCGGGCGTAGGTTTTTACATCCTTAAGCCCCGTTTCCAGGACCAGGGGAAAGGCGTAGTTGTTGTACACGGTGTCGTCCCGGTGAATAAAACGCCGGTGCCGGGTCCTCTGGCTTGACCGTGTATATATTCCGGCGATCTCGTTCCGTTTAAGCATGTTTTTCCCGGCTTCCCTGAACTGCACCAGCGCCATGGCGGCGTTCATGTCGGGAAGACAATACTCCCCCGGCAGTCCGGCGAAATTCCGTAAAAGGGCCCCGTCCCGCCTGTTCATGGCGTAGAGCAGCGCGCCGCCCCCCGCGGTCAGCATGTCTTTTTCCTCAAGCCCCAGAATGGTAAAGATCCCGTGAGCTTTTTCCTTTCCTTCCCCTTCGGAAAAGCCGTAACTTTGGGATACGTCCTCAATGACAGGAAGCCCCAGTTCCGCAAGGGCCGCGACATCCGGCACAAAACCGAGCGTATGGTGAAGGACTATGCAGCAGGGAGAAGCCCCCTCCGGCCCGGAAAGGGCCTGTGCGACGGTTTCCCTGTTCACCGAAGGTGACGAGGGGGCCACGTCGCAAAACACAGGCCGGAGCCGAAGATCCTCAATAACCTTGACATAGTAGCGGGGCGAAAGGGCCGAAATGATCACGGCGCGGCCGTCCTCCGGGTCAAGAGCCCTGAGGGCCAGGTACAGGGCCGTCGCGGGACTTCTTAAGGAAAGACAGTAATCAAAATGAAGATATTCCTTAGCCGTCTGGACAAGAAGGCGGGACTGATCCCCCGGGCCGACACGGTCTTCCACCAGGGCGGTCAGCACCGCGTCCATCTCTTTCCGTCTGATGGTCGGAGAGTAGACCTCTATCATACCGCGCTTACCTTCTCAGGTCGGCAATTTTTTGCAGTTCTTTGGGGTTAAAGAGGTCCCGTATATCCAGAATGATAAGGTACCCCTGCTCCTGGCGCACGACTCCCTGAATATACTCCGCCCCTATGCCGCTGAGCATCTGCGGCGGCGGCTGTATGTCCTCTTTCTCTACGGTTACCACCCGGGAAACCCGGTCAATAATGACCCCGAGTTTCATCCCGTCTATATCAATGATGATAAAGCCCGACAACAGCTCGTCTTCTTCGGAATTAACGGCCTTTTTTAGATGAAAACGCTTGTGCAGGTTGATGATCGGAATGATCTCGCTGCGCAGGTTGAAAATTCCTTCCACATAGACAGGGGCGTTCGGAATGGACCTGATTTCCTGAACACGGACTATTTCCTTTACGTCCATTATATTGACACCGTACAACTCTTCGCCAAGCTGAAAAGTAACCAACTGGTTTTGATCGGACATAACAACCCCTCTCCCGCGCCCTTAACCGGGCAAAATATCCATTTTTATAGTATACTATCAAAATTTTCCTTCATCAAGTGGCGGCGTTCAGGTACAAGCGGATTACGACAGGACGGCCTCAAGACCGCGTCCGCCAAAGCGGAAAACCGCAAGGTACGCCGCGGCGGATTTCCCGCCGTTACGGCTCCTCAACCCTCATATAAGATGTTTTCAAAAAATCGTATAAAAAATATACAACTATATGATATTCGTCTAGTAATTATTTTGTTTTGATGATATTGTCTATTTTATTACGCCTCAAACGGCGGACAGCGCGAAATGAATTGCCGAATTTTTTCGCGTAAAAGACAAATTTTTGAAGGAGATTGCGATGATGAAAAGAAAAGCGCCGCCGAGACGGCTTCCGGTGTTTTTACTTCCGGCGCTTGCGTGTCTTGTGTTTTCAGGATGTGAAAACGCCGTGTCAGGCCAGCCGGCGGCGGGTTCCGCGTTTACCATGTCGGGCCTGTTCAATTTCAGGGACATGGGAGGGTACGAGGCCGCGGAGGGCAGAATTATCCGCCATAACCTGATCTACCGTTCCGACGAACTGACAGGTCTTTCCGATCCGGACATACGAATCCTTGAATGGATGGGGATTAAAACCGTGGTTGATTTTCGAACCCCGTCCGAAAAGGCGTCGAACGGCCCGGACATACTGCCTAAAGGGGCAAGGCTCGTGGAAATTCCCATTGCCGCGGGCGATTTAAACTACACCGCCGCCGCCGCAAGAAATACCGAAGGCAACACGGCGTACATGATTTCGCTGTATTCCAGCGGCGCAGGCGTGGGCCCCAACGACTCCCCGACAAACCTGGTTGAACACTATTTGGCCGAATACGGACAATTCTTCCGGATTCTTGCCGATCCGGCCAACCTTCCCCTTGTGTTTCACTGTTCCGCCGGAAAAGACAGGACCGGCTACGCGGCGGCCCTGTTTCTCCGGCTCCTCGGCGTGAACGGGGAGATCGTCATGCAGGATTATCTTCTTTCCGCCGCCAATGTCGCCGACAAGTACGAGCCCATCGTAAAGGCGCTAAAAAACATCCCCATGTTCGCCAACGGGGACATAGGGCCCCTGACCACGGTAAAAAGGGAATACCTGGAGGCGTCCATCAACAGGATAGAAACCGGCTGGGATACGGTCGAAAACTACTTTACCAATAAAAAAAGCCCCTCGTATCCCTACGCCGTCATACAGGCGGGGCTCGCGCTTAACGCCAGGGAACTCGGCGCCCTGCGCTCCATCTACATAAAATAGCGCGGAAAGGAGACACAATGAAAAAGACACTTCTTGTAAGCCTCGCGGCTTTCCTGCTGATTACCCGGTCCGTTCCGGCGGACACCGCGCAAACCCTGCCGCAGGGGATGGGCCGCATGTATGCCGCGCCCACGTTTTTCTTTGTCCCCGGCCATTACGACAACGACATGATCTACAACCCGTACGGGCCCGGAGAAGGCCGTACCGTCGGGGGAAATCTTGGCCTTGCCGCCGAATACGGCATTCTGGACTGGTGGACCGTCGCCCTCCGCTGGGCGCCCGGCTGGAATTTCGCCTCGACAATCGATCTGAATAACACCTCGTCAAGCGGCGGCCATACCTACGCGGACGGAAACGAATACAGCGCCAACGGCGTCGCCGACATACAGCTGGGATTCCGTTTCCTCCTTGCGGGTGAAAACGCGCCGGTCAAAAGCAGCGCCTTCCGCGTGTCGGCCGCGCCGGGTTTCAAAATTCCCCTTTCCGGCCCCGATTTCAAATCGGAATACGCCCGGTTCAACAAAAACATCAGGGACTATTTTGTGGCTTACGGAGTATACGACCAGATTCCCGGCGGAACCGTCCCCGTCCCCCGGTACGGCAGATACTTCATGGCGAATCTTGACAAGCATGTATGGAGTTTTTCCTTTAGATTCAACGTGGACTATGTGTTTGGCGAAAACTTTTACCTTGGTTTCCATACGGAGTTTGAAAAGTACATCTCGAGCCTCGACGCAAACGCATACAGCTTCGAATGGGCGGGGTCCCCGGAAGGCGCGAGGGTGGATTTCGGCTACAAACTTGCCTTTGAACTGGAGCCGGTTTATGTCAAAATGTCCGGGCGGAACATGTTTACGCTGGGCCTTCCCCTTACCGTCACCACCATGCCTCCTGTTGTCGCGACGTATGAAAACAGGCGGGTAACATTTCTGGAGCGCCAGTTCCTTTTTGGAATAATGCCCCGTGTAAGTTACATGACCTACCTGGGCCCGCTTCCCGTAGAACTGGAATTGAACTACAACCTGCCGGTAATGGGAAGAAACTACGCCGCGCAGAATTCAGTCACGCTGCTCTTTAAGGTGTACTTCGGGATTCCTGGGGCAATGAAAAAATAACAGGCCCTGTCCGCGGTCCGGTTTTTCCAAAAACCGGACCGCCTGTCCCGGCGGGAGCCCCTGTATAAATAAAAAAAGCCCGGCGACTTCCTGCTTTCCCGCCCCTCCGGGGGGCAGTATCATCGGCGTTAGAGGGCTTGACTTCCGTGTTCGGAATGGGAACGGGTATGGCACCTCCACCATAATCACCAGGCAATTGCTTGCCTTGATATCCGGGCGGGGCGGGCCGCGGAACCCCG
>JAISEB010000059.1 GCA_031264395.1 Treponema sp.
TTTGACGTGGTCAGTTCATGGCTCAGCGCGGGCTTGTAGCTTCTTTCCATGCGCAGCGCGTCGTAAACGTCGGCTATGGTGACGATGCGGGCCGCGAGGGGGATCATTTCTTCTTCAAGCTGAAAGGGGTAGCCCGAACCGTCCCACCTTTCATGGTGGGAAAGGGCAATCTCCTTTGCCATGGGATTGGGATAGGTTGAAAGAATAAAGGCGCCGTTCTTGGTGTGTTCCCGCATCACCGTCCACTCCCAGTCGGAAAGGGGCCCTTCCTTGTTGAGTATGTCGTCGGGGGTGCCTATTTTCCCCACGTCGTGCATGGAGGCAAGAAAACCGATGTTGTCAATAAAGTCGGCGTCTATGCGCCGGTATTTTTCGCTGTGGTTTTTGTAAAGCTCTTCGGCAAGCCGGCGGGAATAAAAATTCACCCGCGTGATGTGTTTCCCCGTGTCGTTGTCCTTGAGTTTTGAAGCCTCAAGGAGGCTCAGGAAGACAGAGCGCAGGAGCTGTTTGTTTTCCTCGGTGACGTCGTCAAACATCACCACGAATTCATTGTGTTCCTCCGCGTCAAGATCGGCCGGGAAAAGGTACACCTTCGTCTGCACCGTAACCATGTCGCGCGATTTTATCTTCGCTTCGCCCTTCCAGAAGGGGCCGTTTTCGCCTGTAAGAACGGTCTCCCTTATTTTTTTTATGTCTTCCATTTCGAAGGCCCGGCCGAACACGTCGATAAAATAATTGCCAGGAAGCCGGAAAAAACCGGTAAAAAGATTTTCGCAGGCCGGGTTGGCGAAGATGATTTTCATGCGGCGGTCCATGAACAGCACGGGGAATATGCTTGTGGCGAAGGGGTTTGTCTCCGAGGAAAAGAAGGCCTGCGGCGCATCGTCCGCTTCGGCGGGCTCCTCTCCGTCTTCAAAATCAAGAACTTCCAGAACTTCAGGATCGTCTGTATTCGTATCAGTCATCACAAACCGGCCGTTCCTTTGAGGTTGAGTTCGGCGCCGCTTTTTCGCACATATTCAGGGCCGCCCTCCCGCTCATCCTGACTTTCATCCTCTATGCTTTTTTTTGCCGTTTCCAAAAGTTCGACTCCCCAGCCCGTCCGGCCCGAATGCGCGCTGGCAAGAAGAAGGACGCCGGGCGCAAGATCCCCCCCGCATGCGGAGGAAAGATCCTCGTATATCATGCCGGCGTCGCCGCCCGTTATGATTACCCTTTCCGCGCGGGTTTCCTTTTCCCCGCCCTGGACCTGTTCACGGATCAGCCGCGCTATTTCCGTAACGCCGGCGTCTATGAACTGTGAACAGCGCCTGTTTCCCCGGTACAGGGCGGTGTAGAAGCGTCCTTTTTTTCCGTCGATTACAGGCAGTACCAGATCGGGCCATGAGGCGCAGGGAAGGGCCATGCAGTCCAGGGTGGGGGAAGACACAAGGGGAATGTCCAGCGCCAGGGCGATTCCCTTTGCCGCGGAAAAACCTATGCGGAGGCCCGTAAAGGAACCGGGGCCCTTCATGCAGGCCACTCCGTCAAGATCGCCAGGATCAAGGCCCGCGTTTTTAAGGAGGCTGTCCGCGAGATCCATGAGCAGTTCCGAATGCCGCTGTCCCGCGCGGGCCGCGGCGGACCAGACGCCTTCTTCCGTTCCCAGCGCAAGGGAAAGGGCATCCGCGGCCGTGTCAATCGCGAGGATGTTCAAGGGATATGTCCTTTGGCCCTGATATGCGGAACAGGCGGAGATCGCCTTCCCGTATCTCGATGTCCACGGCAAGCGCCCCGGGAGGAATGGAACGGGGAACGCGTTCGCTCCACTCCAGCACCGAGACCCCTTCCCCAAAGAGAAGCTCCCCCGCGCCGGTATTTTCAAAATCGTCGTCGCCTTCAAGGCGGTAGGCGTCGATGTGGTAGAAGGGCAGGGTCCCCTCGTGTTCACAGACGATGGTGTAGGTGGGGCTTGTTACCTCGGAGCGCACCTTGAGCCCCCGGGCTATGCCTTTGGCAAGGCAGGTTTTTCCCGCCCCAAGGCCGCCCCGCAGGGCGACGATGCTGCCCGGGCCAAGCGCGGCCGCTATGCGTTCTCCCAGCGCCATTGTCTCTTCCGGGGAACGGGACAGGATTTCAATCAGGAAGGCCTCCTGAATTGTCCAATTCATCGATGAACGCCTTTAATTCGCGGATCAGGGGCACAAGAGGATAATCAACCTCGCCTGCAAGCGTCACGGTTATTTCCTTGCGCCCCGTCGGTTTTGTTTCTATGGAAAAATCAACGCCGCATTCTACCGCCCCGTGTAAAAGTTCTATTTCCGCCTTTCCCGTATAGAGCCGCCTGTAATAGATGGGAACGTCTTTTCTGCTGATGGACTTGATGGAAAGTATTTTCATGGTGTCTTTACATCCCCTTTGGTCATGTATCGATATACTCGTATACGAGGGCGTTAACGGCGTTCAGGGAACGGCGGGGAACCTTGAGGAATTTAATGTGCATCACCGTACTGATTCCGTTCCGGTTGGTTCTCAGTACCTGCCCCAGTATGGCGATGTTTGTGTTTTCGGCGTGCATGAATTCTATCTTGAGCCTTGTTCCCGAAGGAACGGAGACGTTGGTTTTTATGGAACAGCCGCCTATGGAAATATCCATGATGTTTCCCGAAAGCCGCCGCTTGTCAAGCACGAGCCTTTTTTCTTTTTTCCATCCCGATTCCTCGACGCGGACAAAAAAGTAATTGGCGGGAATAACCATCTGCCGCCTTCTGAAACGCCTCTGGGAAAGCCGTTTTATCTGGGCGGAATGAACCAGATGCAGGACCTGCCCGTCGCTGGAATCGGAGGCGCCAAGAACGCGGCTTTCAAAGGAAAAACCCCTGCTCGATTTGGTAAAGAACGAAAGAGTTACCTTGATGCCCCGGGGCAGCCGCACAGGAGATCCCAGCGCGTTCTTCGGGTTCTCAAGGACAAGATCGTCCCCTTTCGCGGATATCACCCTTACGGGGTAGCTGTCCCGGCCCGTACTGATGACGGAGGGCGTGTTTTCGGCTATCTGCCGGGTCGAGGCCGGGCCCGTCGTCTCCTGCGACGATTCCAGTATGTTGCGGGTGGAGAAAAGCAGCGAAAGCCGTTCCTGAACTTCCTGGTCCGTATCGGCGGTCTGCTCGATGATCCTGAAGGCCCGTTTGAAGTGCCTGTCAAGCAGCGACGGCGAATTTACCGAACGCGCGGGATCCGTTACGTTATCGCTTTTAAGGACAAATTCCAGCATCTTTCTTTGATCGTGATCCAGCCCGATGGAAGACGCCAGGCGGTGCAGGGTAAAACCGCTGAAATGTTTTGATCCGCCGCCGGAAATGCCCGTTGCCTGCGGTATTCTGGACTTGAAGACATTGACAAGAATAAGAATAAGGATGATGACGCCAAGGCCCGTGAAGAATACTATCGTGTCCGTGGAACTGGTTTCTTTCCAGAACGTGGGCATCTGCAACGGGTACAAATACAGCGATATACTTAACGGAAATCCCATACCTTTTCCTCCGCCAAAGCCGCCTACGCTGTTTCCGGGCCGCTTATCGCCCGGTATATATTCCGCAGCCGCGGGGCAAGCTCATATTCCGCGAGGTCCCCCACAAGAACCACATCCTTTGACTCGTACGCCTCCAGAAGTTCCTTAAGGGCCGTTCCAAATTCTTCAACATAAGTATACACGGGAACGCCTTCAACCATAAGACGGGAAAACTCGAATCCTTCCGCCCTCTGTATGCCGAAGATACGGAAGATCTTTTCCGCCAGGGCCGAAAAGATCTGCACCGTTTCGGCAGCCCTGCCGTCTTTGCCTGTCTGTATGTCAAGCGGCAGATCTTCAAGGCGCACGGCGGCTTCTTCGACAAATTTCGAGACAAGCCCCAGTTCCCCCACCGGATCTTTCATTTCCCTGATCCGCTCGTCAATAAGGGAACGCAGCGAACCGGGATCAAGGGTTTCGCCGGAAAAGGCCGCGAGGGCCGTCCGGTACAGATCGGGGAAATTGGCTTCAAGATGCCCTGCTTCAGGGCTTTCCTTCCATTTTTCGGAAAAACGCGCCCTTTCGCCGAATTCGGCGTTTTCGTAATTACCGGCGTCCCGGCGGGTGTCAAGCAGCGCCTCGACGGCAAGCTCCGCCCAGGAACTCGTGGTAACGCGGAGGTCGCGTACGCCAGCTATATCCCGTTCCAGAAAGCCGGAAAACGAACGCGCGTTTACCTCTTCGCCGTCGACGGTTATGCCGCTTACATGGTGCCCCGAACCGTCAAGCCAGGCTTCAATGCCCGAAAGCACGTCGCCTATCTTCTTTTCTTCTTCAAGGGTTATGTCGGTGTCCCGGCCGTTTATCAGGATGTTCATGTTTTACCTGTTGGCTCCGCCCGTACGCTGGCTGAAGTTGTCGAGGGAAGCGGACATTTGTTCCATGCGGTTGTAGGCCGCTTCCATGCGCCCGTACTGAACCTTAAGCTCCGCCTCCTTTACCGCAAGCTGCCTTTCCATGGATTCGATGCGCACCCTGTCCCGGCTTGCGCGGGAATCTATGGTTCCGGTTTTAAGGGAAATAATGCCGCCTGTTTCCACATAGGGTTTGGTCAGGGTTTCCAGCACGTAGCCCGCCCCCGAATCGGCGATAAGATCCCCGTCCGTGTCGTTACCGAAAAGCTGTTTAATGGCGGGAAGCTTCGTTTCCAGCGCCGAATCCAGCGCCCTTTCGTCGATTTCCAGATAACCCCGCAGCCGGGATTGATCGTAGCCCCCGCCCGCCCCTCCTCTCCGTACGTCCGTGCCTATGCCTATCTGCGCAAGAAAGGCAAGGTTCCTCTCCTCGTCGGTCGGATACGGGGAGGAAACGGCGCGCTGAAGGGCGCTTCTTAACTGGTTCAGGGTCGAGTCCCCCTGAAAAGCCCCGAGCCGTTTTTTGAACTCAGCCTGTTCATCGGGGCTGAGGTAGGCAAGTTCTTCCACAATACGGTCGTCCCTGCGGGTAAGGACGTTTATCTCCGCCATGAGCTGGTTGTAGTTTCCCACAAGGGTGATTATGGCGTCCTTGACCGCTTCCCGGTCCGGTTTTACGCTGAGGGTAACAGGCCGGTCGGAAGGGGACCGGGGGACAACGGTAACGCCCGGTATCAGATCGTCAATTTCGTTGACCGGCCGCCGTATCTCTATGCCTTCCATGGTAACAAGCGCGTCCTGCGCCGTGGAAATGGGGTTTTTGGGCTTGAATCCCCCGACGGCGCCGGGATCGAAGACGCTGATGTTCCGTATCGAGATGTCGCGGTGGGTATTGTTGTTGATCACGTCCAGGGAAACGACGGTTTTCCCGCCGGCAATTTCATTCAGGGAGTACCTCTGCGTGGTGAAGGTCCCCGTATCGGCGGCGGGAGGAAGCGCGCCCGTGCTTCCGTCGGAGAAGGTCAGGGAAAGGACAGCCAGATTGTCCACCCGCACAGGCGGGGGAGGGGGCGTCCATTCTGGAAGCGGCGCGGAAGAAGGATCGTTCTCTATGGTGATTCCCCCGTAGGAGACCGAACCGGAACCGGGAATGTCGGGACCGGGAGGGGGGCCCCGCGTCTCCGCGCCCGCCGTTGTTTTCTGTTCCGCGGCGGTTTCAAACTGTATGACAAGGGAAGAATCCGCGTACAGCGCGGGAGAAAAGGGGACGGAAGCGGAAGAGCCGGCGTTTACCCGCAGGGTATTGTTATCCGCCGACACCCCCTGCCGATCCCGGATGTCGACCGTCTCCGGCGCAATCGCGAAATCCCGGCGGGAATCGTTGGCCCGTTCGGCGATGCCTGTTTGCAGCGCCAGCTTTTCCGCGCCGCCGGCAAAACCCAGCCGGTTTTCCGCGCCGGTGAGCTTCGATTCTATTAAAAGTGATTTGGCGCCCCGTTCCACACTGATAAGGCTGGCGCCTATTTTGTCCCTTCCCCGGCGGTTCAGGGCGTCGGCAAATTCCTGGAGCGTCCCCCCCCTGAAATTGAAAGAGATTTCATCCTTTCCAACGGTGAAGGTGTAGGTTCCGCCTTCTACCTTGTAACCGTTTTCCAAAGGAGGAGAAATAAAGCGATCCGCCTGGGCCACCTGCTTTACGGTGAACCGGTAATCGCGCTCAACGGCCTCCCTGGTCGCCGAGGCGGTGATGACCGATTCATCCGTTGAAGAAGCCATTCTTTCATTAAAAGGATTCTGAAAAGAGAACAGGAGCCGCGAACTGTCCCTTACGGAGTTGATGCGGCGGCCTATTTCCTGCCAGTACCCTTTGCTGGTTTCAAGACTTTCGACATTTTTTTCAACCCGGTCCCTGGGAACCCGCTCGACCTTCATCAGGTCTTCTATGAGCTTCTCCGTATTGAAACGGCTTTTAACTCCCGGAACATAAATATCGGACATTTTCCCTCATCTTTCCCCCTTTATTCCGGCTGTCCGAAACCCCGGCGCCGGGGCGGATCAGAGGCGGCTACACGCTTTCATCAAAAAGAAACCCTATGGCTTCCCTGATTTTATTGTGAAGCCGCTGCAACTCTTCGGGCGGAAGCACCTTAATCACCTTATCGGTTGCCGCGTCAATTACCTTGACGGTTACCTCGTGAGATTGGTGATCCACCACAAACTGGAGCTTTTTATTGAAAGCCAGACTGATCCGTTCAAGATCCGCGGCAGTCTTTTGTATATCGTGACTTTTGCCCGAACCCTGGCCGCCGGGAAGAGACGATTCGAATTGTTCAAGGGCCAGTTCCGCGGCCCGCCCCCGGGCCTGAGCCTGTACGCGTTCCCGGGATACGGCGTCCCTTCGGAATTCCTGCTGGGGAACAAGGCTTATCCTGCTTCCCACAGCCGTAACCGGTAAACCCATGATGTACCTCCGTGTACGGGAAAGCCGGTATTCCGGAATCATTGTACATTCCGGGGAATCTTTGGATTCCGGGGAATCATTAGATTCCCGCCGGGTTTCCGCCGGATTTCACAAACGTGAAGATCCGCATGTATCGTCCCGCCAATCCCTGGCAGAACCGTCCAACGGGCATTATGCCCGTTTTACTTTCAAAAAGAACGGGGAAGGGCGCGTCTCCCCCGTTCCGCGTTTCAAAAGACGACGTCCAGAGGTCTCTTGCTACGCGATACGCACATCAACGTGACTATCAGCCAAGGAGCTGGAGCACCGACTGGGTCCGCACGTTGGCCTGGGCCAGCATGGCGTTCCCCGCCTGTGACAGGATGGAACCCCTGGTGTAATCTACCATCTCCGACGCCATGTCCGCGTCCCTGATCCGGGACTCGGCGGCCTGAAGATTTTCGGCCGCTATGGCGACGCCTTCCGCCGCCATTTCGAACCGGTTCTGGTAGGCGCCAAGATCGGCGCGCTGTTTGGATACCGTTTTAAGGGCGCTATCCACCGTTCCGATAGTCAAATTCGCCTCTTCAGGAGTGGCTATGGAGACAACCCCCAAGTCACCCTGAGAGTTTTGCAGGCCGAGCGCCGCGGCGGTCATGGTTCCAACGAAGATCTGTTCACTCTGATCCATGTTGGCCCCTACCTGAAGCTGCATGATTCTTCCAACTGCCGAATCACGGGCGAAAGCGCCTGTCAGCATGTTCATGCCGTTAAACTGGGCATGACTGGCGATGCGGTTAACCTCATCGACCAGCTGGGAAACTTCCACCTGGATCTGCATACGGTCTTCATCGGAATAGATTCCGTTGGCGGACTGTACCGACAGTTCCCGGAGGCGGTGCAGAATGTCCTGGGTTTCCTGAAGATAACCTTCGGTAGCCTGGATAAACGACACGCCGTTCTGAATATTGCGCTCCGCCTGGTTTAAACCCCGGATCTGGCTCCGCATTTTCTCGGAAACCGCGAGTCCGGAAGCATCGTCCCCGGCGCGGTTTATCCGCATCCCGGAACTGAGCTTTTCTATGCTTTTCGCCACGTCGGTGTTGGTTACGCCAAGCTGGCGATCGGCATACAGGGCGCTCATGTTGTGATTAATTATCATGTGACCCTCCATGTGTTGAATTATTCCGGCCATCCATAGCCGAAACAGCGCCGTACGGCCGGACGGAAGCGCTTTCGCGCCGGCGCTCCCGGTCCTGCTTTACGGCACAAAACACCCCTCGCCCCAAAGGGGCAAGAGATGATCTGTGCCGCCGTACTGCCCCGGTTTTTCTTTTAAAAAAACCGGCAACTGGAGGGTATTTGTCAAAGAACACCGGGAACGGCGTTTATAACGCCGTTCCCCGACAGACGGCCCGCGCCGTCAGCGTCCGTTATTCCGGTTCCGCGGCCGGAATACGCGGTCAGAACGGGAAAAAACCCGCGGGAAGCTCCGGCGCTTTGCCCCGGAAACTTTCCCGCGAAACTCTTTTCCTATTCTATAAGATACCGCTTTACTGAAGAAGTTGCAAGACCGAAGTGGCGCGCTGGTTGGCCTGGGCCAGCATGGCCGTCCCGGCCTGCGAAAGGATCTGATCCCGCGTATAGGTCACCATCTGGTTGGCCATATTGGTGTCCCTGATGCGGGATTCCGACGCCTGCATGTTTTCCGCGCCTATATCAAGGCCCCGCACGGCGTGCTCCAGCCTGTTCTGGTAAGCGCCCAGATCGGCCCGCTGTTTGTTGATCCTCCTGAGGGCGGCGTCAAGGGTCCCTATGGCCCGGTTGGCGCTGTCGGGCGTCTCGAGGCTGATAAAGGCCTGATCGCCGGGATTGCGAATGCCCAGCCCTTCGCTGGTCATGGTGCCGATAAAGACCTGTTCCCGCTGATCCATGTTGGCGCCAATGTGGAACCACATGGAACCGGTGGGAATGTTTTCCCCTATGGAACGGGAAAAACGGCCTGTAAGCATGTTCATGCCGTTAAACTGGGCGTGGCTCGCGATACGGTCCACCTCGTCGACAAGCTGGGAAACTTCCACCTGGATGTACATGCGATCCTCGTCGGAATAGATCCCGTTCGCTGCCTGAACCGCCAGTTCCCGCAGCCGCTGGACGATGTCCTGGCTTTCCTGCAGGTAGCCTTCGCTGACCTGTATGAAGGAAATGCCGTTCATGGCGTTGGTTGAAGCCTGGTTAAGGCCCCGGATCTGGCTGCGCAGTTTTTCGGAAACGGCAAGCCCGGAGGCGTCGTCTCCCGCGCGGTTGATGCGAAGTCCGGATGAGAGTTTCTCCATGTTCTTGGTAAGGCTTTCCTGGGTAACTTTGAGAGACCGGTCGGCGAACATGGCGCTGAGGTTGTGGTTGATGATCATTGTCATCCTCCTTGATATGTCTGGCAAAAACATCCGTGTTTTTGCTGCGAAAACGGAATCCCGTTCCCGCTTTTGGACAAGCGCTTCGCAAAACGGCAGCCGCGGAATTGCCGGCCCGCAAAAACCTGTCCGCTTCCATTTTCGGCATGTTACGGGGAAAACTTGAGTGTTTTTTCAGGAAAAAAAATGAAAACCCCGTGTGGCAAGCCGCAGGGTATTAAACAGGACTTTCGAATAAAGGATGTCAGGGAAGAGCGGCGGTGAGCAGCGCGCTTTTCCACTTCCAGAGCAGGGGCCCCTTTTGTATGCGTTCCTCAAGGGCCCGCCGTATGAGAAGCAGGGATTCAGGCGGTATTTCCCCGGACATAAAGGCCCCCCAGCGCGATCGTTCGCCGTTGAACCAGTTTTCCAGGTCCCTTTGCGTGATGAGCCGTTCTTCTTTTTGATCGAGAAGGGTGATCCGCACGGAAAATCCCTCCCCGGCGAAACTTCGCTCCAGATCTTCCCTGTCCCAGGTCCACCAGAGGGGCGTTTCGGAACCGGTTTTGCCGAAAAAGGCGTCCTCGGCTTCCGCGAGAAGGGCCGCCGTTCCCTTTTCAAGGGATGTTTCTTCAAGAACGCGGGAAATGCGGCCCCCCAGCCGGGGTGGGGAAGCCAGAAGGGCAAGGCTCCCGCCCGGGGCGAGCAGTTCCCGCGCGCCCAGAGCCAGCGCCTTAAAAGCGTCCCCCATGCCCCGCGTTCCCGAGGCCGCTTTTCCCGTCCGCCAGGGTTCGCGAATGACGATGTGATCGAATTGCGGGCTTGAAAACCATTCTCCGCACCGGGCGGGGGAGGGAAGGTCTCCCCCGGAAAACACCGCCAGCTCGGGCTGTTCCGCGCTGTCCAGCGCGGCCGCGTAACGGAGAAGGGCTTCCCGCGCGCTTTCGCCGTCGACGAGTCCCGCGCAAAGCCCCTCGGGAACGCGCCTGAGCCCCTCCCAGAGGAGGAGCCCGTCGCCCGCGAACGGGACAAGGATGCGGTGATGCCGGGCTATGGACAGGGCGCCGAAGAGGGCGTTTCTGTCCGAAAGGAGAAGCCCGCTTCTCCCCGATTCCAGGCGTTTGAACCACCCTTCCCGTCCCTTTGAAGACGCCGACCAGGTAAGAAACTCCCCGCCCGCAAAATTTTCGCCGTCTCCCAAAACTATGGCCGCCTGAAGTTCCCGCTTTCCAAGAACGTCTTCCCGTATTTTTCCCTCGTAGCCTGACATTGACGGTATGTAAAAGGTTCTTCCCCGGAGGCTTGACGGAAGGTACTGCTGGGCCGCCCAGTGATCCCGGTAGGCGTGGGGGTATATGTAGCCTTCGCCGTGGCCGAAACTTTCGGCGTCACGGCTTGCATCACGAAGATGGCTGGGGACCTCGGCGTCTTCCTTTTCGACTTCCGCCATGGCGTCAAAGAAGGACATGGCGGTATTCGATTTGGGCGCCGTCGCAAGGTAGAGGCACGCGTGGACCAGCGGAAAACTGCCTTCGGGGAAGCCGATGCGGTCAAACGCTTCGGCGCAGGAAACGACCAGCGAAAGGGCGTGGGGATCGGCCAGCCCCACGTCTTCGCCGGCCAGAATGAGCATGCGGCGGAATATAAACGAGGGATCTTCGCCGGCCCGCACCATCTTGGCAAGCCAGTACAGGGCGGCGTCGGGATCGCTGCCCCGCACGCTTTTTATAAAGGCGCTTATCGTGTCAAAATGATAGTCCCCGTCCCTGTCGTAAAGCACCGCCCGGCGCTGGATGCTTTCTTCGGCGGCTTCCATGGAGATGAAAATTTCGGCGTCCGCCGGGGGCGGCCACGCGGGAACCGAGGTTTCGACGGCCAGCTCCAGCGCGTTAAGGAGGCTCCGCGCGTCGCCGCCCGCCACTTCGACAATATGCTCCAGGGCGCCTTCCCCAAAACCGGTTTTCCACCTGCCGTAACCCCGTTCGCCGTCCAGGAGCGCCCTCCGCGCCGTTTCAAGCAGATCCCCGGACGAAAGGGGCTTAAGCTGAAAAACACGGCTCCGGCTGACCAGCGCGCGGTTCACCTCGAAGAAGGGATTTTCCGTGGTGGCCCCGACAAGGATCACCGTGCCGTTTTCCACCCATGGGAGCAGCGCGTCCTGCTGGGCCTTGTTCCAGCGGTGGACTTCGTCCACAAAAAGGATGGTCCGTTTTCCGTAGAGCCGCAGGCGCTCGTCGGCGCGGTCTATGGCTTCCCGTATGTCTTTGATTCCCGAAAGAACCGCGTTGAGGCTTTCAAAATGTCCCCTTGTGGTATTGGCAATGACGCGGGCAAGGCTGGTCTTTCCCGTTCCCGGCGGCCCGTAAAAGATAACCGAAGAAAGCCTGTCGGCCTGTATGGACCGCCTGAGGAGCCGGCCGGGGCCGACTATGTGATCCTGGCCTATAACATCGTCGAGGGTGCGCGGCCGCATGCGATCGGCAAGCGGGCCCGGACGTTCCCACGGGCCTTCGGCTCTGACATTTTGCGCGGAGAAAAGTTCGCTCATTCCTCCATGTTCCACTGCCACCCGTCTTCCCGCAGTTTATAGGACCAAAGCCCGTTCTGCACCGTCGCCGCGAAGAGAGTCATTCTGGTATCGACAGTAATCGGCGCCTGCATCATCTGGTTAATGGAATATTTTCCTATGGAATTGTCGTAGTCCCCCGCGTCGGTATAGGGGTTGGACCCCCCGGAACCCGGTTTGGCGCAGGTAAAATGCCCCGTGCCCAGGGCGAACGCGCCGCCTGAAAACTGCAGAGGTATTTCACCGTAGCCGTAGGTTGAATATTCGCCGTCAAGGTTAATAAGGAGGCTGCGTCTTGAGGGATTGGCGGGGTCCTGCCAGAGGGACAGGGACTGGCTCCATTTTGACAGGCGGAATATGCTGCCCCGGTACGCCGCGGCCGAAGCGCTTATGGCGTACAGTGCGCCGTCCCGGGCGATGGCCGTTATTTCGCTGCCGGGCTGTTCCACGGCGCCATCGGAAATAACCATGTCCCCCAGGTTAACGATTCCCGAAACGTTAAGCACTTCCGATCCCGGCACCCACGCCGCGGGAGCAAGAGGCGTTCCCGAAGCCTCGTATGCGACCTTGTATACCCCGGTTCCGGCCGTGGCGAGAAAGAAAGAAGATGATCCCGGCGTGTAGCCGTCCGCCGCGACTCCGGTGAGGTACTGGGTCTTGTTCGCCAGCAGCGTAAGGCCGCTCCGCGTTGAATCGGTGTAAAAGAGGGCGTAATTGGCCCAGTCGTCGGTGACGCCCTTGAGCAGGCCGCTTACGAAGAGGCGGCGCTCATTACCGTAGATAGTCTGTATGGTAAAGGCGGCGGCGTCTCCCATGGAGACCGCTTCCCACTGTCCTGAAAGCGGATCGGAGGAACGCCAGAGCATGAACGTATCGGTGGACCCGCTTCCGCTTGAGGCCAGCATGTAAAGATGATCGTCTGTGGCCGCGAGGCTAAGGATCTTTCCCGCCGGTTTGGCGGCCGGCACCCACAGGGAATTGTAATAGGAATAGAGAAGGGAACTTCCCGTGTACATGGCTTTGCCGGAGGAAAAGGGCCCCATGACAATGGAATAAACCGGCCCCGGTATTCTTGCCTCGGTCGGGGCCTTCTCCTTGTGGATGTTGTAGAAAATAGGATAAGGCGTACAGGACGCCGCGAGGATCGCGCATCCGCATATCATGAAGCACAGACGAAATCGCATGCCGTTCACTAAAGTCTCCTCCAAACAAATGGTTCCCTAGAAATGGTACCGGGCCGAAAGGGTTACCTCGAAGAAATTGCCGTTTACATTGTAGGCCGGATCGCTAAACCACTGGGGAACCCACCACCAGTACGCGTTAAGGCCGAAAGACCAGTCGGGATTAAAACGAAAGTAGGCCGATCCTCCGCCCTTCATGTAGAACCCGGGGTAGCCGTGATCCAGGTAGCGCTGGGGAGCGACGCCCAGCGAGATGCCGACGGGGAATTCGAAACGTCCGGCAACAAACTGGTATCCGCCCCGTATTCCTATCGGTATGATAAAGAGCATGTTTTTTCCTTTGGAAGTCGCGAACATGCCCCCAAGTTCGGCGCCCGCATACCAGTGCGCGTTGATAAAGAAATTGTAGGACAAAAAGCCCGTATAATCGGGAATGTTGAGGTTATGGCCGTTGTGGATTTCGGGGAACAGGGTGGGGAAGACGAGCCCCAGGTTGATGCTGAAAAACTGATCCCCCCTGGAATAGAGATCCGGTATATAGCCGGTATAATCTTCCGAGGGAACGCCGCCGTCGTCATCATCGGGAAAACCGGGTTCCTCAAAAGGAGGCTCTTCCGGAGGCGGGGGCTCTTCCCATGATTCCCCCCCGTTACCGGCCGGATACGGTTCCCCGGACTCTCCGGGCGCCTCTGGAAACTCGGGAGGAACGGCGTCAGGTTCTTCCGCGCCCGTTTCCTGGGCGGATAACACCGTTCCGCGGTTTTGGAACGCGGCGCCCCACAGTAACAACAATGTCAACATCAGTATAAAGGCCCGTGCCCTCTGCATGCGTATAACTCCCGTTCCGGTAACTATACCGGATACTTTTCCCTTTATCAATGTATAACAACCGGGCTCAGGGGGGAGTTACCGGAACTCCTTTCTCTATTGAAAGGAACTGTATGAGGATTGGATATTTGGTAAGAAGCTCCCCGTATTTTTCCAGCTCGTCGAAACGGAACCGCGCGTCGACGCGGTTTCCGGCGTCCTGGTTCAGAACGGAGGAAAGGTATTCCCGCTGTTTCCCGAGGTATTCTTCGTAGAGGCCCCGGATCTGCCGGTAAAGGGCGAAGTCCGGAAAAACCGCCGTATGAATGAGGCAGGAAACATTTTTTATATACGGAAAGGCCTTCCGTATGTCTTCTTCAAGGCCCGCGCTTTTCCCGTCTTCAAGAATTTTCTCCAAATTCCCGCTGTACAGCGGATCGGATACAAGGCTGGCCTCCATAAAGGCCCCTATTTCCCCCGAAAGCCTGTCTTCAAACGCCTCAAGTTCGTCCTGGCCGCTTATGGAATGTTTTTCGATCAGGGAAATCAGGGAATCCCCGTCCAGCATATAGGAAAGGGAGGCGGAAAATTCGTAGGAAAAATCCGCGCCGGTCCCGGTAAAACTGCCGTATGTCTCCGCGGAAGGAAGGGTATTTTTTATGGAGACCGAATGGCGCCGCTCGGCAAGGCGGAAGGCCGTTATGACGGTATTGGCGGGAATGAGCCTGTACCAGACCCACCGGAATTCCCCCTCCTTTACCGGAGAGGGATCAAGCCCGTGGGTTTTGGAACGCATGACCCCGACGCTTCCGGGGGGAACGGCAAGCTGGGCCCAGCCCGCGAAAAAGGCGGCGGCGCCGAGAATCACGATAATAACAAGACTGAAAAGAAACTTTTTCATGGCCTTTATTCAAATTGTATAATAGCGTATAAAAGGGGAATAAGAAAGGGACCATGGCCGATAAAAAGAAAAAAAACCTGTTTTCCCTTTTCATCATGCTCACGTCTCTTTTTTCCTTTGTTCTTGCGCTGCTTGCGCTTGCTTTCTATGCTCTGGGCGCCGTCCGGGGATTTTCCGACGCGGTCCAGCTTTTTTTTCTGCGCATCCTGGCCTCCCTGGGCCTTTTTCTTGTTCTTGTCTCGCTGTACGGAATGATCCATAACGGGTACCGTCTTGCAAGGGAAGGCGGGCTCCGTTTCCTCCCGGGGATGGGCGGGTATCTTGT
Source organism: Treponema sp. (assembly GCA_031264395.1). Lineage (GTDB taxonomy): Bacteria > Spirochaetota > Spirochaetia > Treponematales > Breznakiellaceae > JAIROE01. The sequence continues at coordinate 15,018 of JAISEB010000059.1, forward strand.
TCTGGGAATTCTGGGGGCCTTTCTGGCCGTTTTTGCCTCTTTTGTTTCGGTCATATCAGGAGGGAACGCGTGAACGGAAAAAAACTCTTTGCCGTCCGGGGGGCAACCCAATGCCTTAATACCGCCGAAGATATAACCCGGCAGGTTGCCGCCCTGTACCGCGAAGTCCTTGCCCGCAACAAGCTGGATGAAGAGAATATTGTTTCCCTTGTTTTTTCGGTGACGGAGGATCTGGACGCGAAGAACCCGGCGGCCGCCCTGCGCGGCTGCGGCCTCGCGGCGGATACGGCCCTTTTTGCCGTACAGGAAGCCCGGTTCGGGGGAGGGCTGGAGCGGACCGTGAGGCTTCTTCTTCACTGTTATCTTGATGAAGATTCCCGGCCCTTTCATGTGTACCGCAACGGCGCCGAAATTTTACGGCCTGACAGGGCCGCGCCAAGTCCGTGAGAGGGAGGCCGGCCGGGGGGAAGATAGCCCCGGCGTTTTTTTACCAGTCCACCAGTATCCAGTCGTCGGGGGCGTTTTTTACGGTTGATTTGCGCACGACAAGTTTGGGGGCTATTTCAAACGCGGTTTCCGCGGCGGGGGAAACGCCGTTTTCAAGCTGTTCAAGGAGAAGCCCCGCGGCCTTTTTTCCCATGGTGTGTTTCTGTATGTGTATGGTGGAAAGCGACGGTTCCAGCACGCTGGAGATGAACACGTCGTCATAGCCGATTACCTTGATGTCATCGGGAACGCGCTTCCCCGCTTCGGAAATGGCCTTGAACGCGCCGACGGACATTTGATCATTCGCGACAAAGACGCCGTCAATGCCGGGCATTTTTCCAAGCAGTTCCTTCATGGCAAGGTAGCCGCTTTTGTGGGTATAATCGCCGGTACTGATCATCGTGCCGTCGTCGACATCGAGGCCGCTGCGTTTCATGACGTTTTTGTATCCGGTTACGCGATCCTGCACGACCGAAAAAAAGACGGGGCCCGTGATGTGCCCTATGCGCCTGCAGCCGGTGTCTATCAGATGGGAAACGGCCAAATCGGCGCCGATGACGGAATTTGAATACACCGACGTGATTCCGTATTTGCTCAAATCGTTGTCGACGCAGACAAGCGCCGTTTTTCTTTTTGCGGAAGATCGTTTTATGACGTCGTTAATAATGCCGGCTTCCATTTCCTTCGGCAGTGTGGAGGCGAACATGATGCCGTCGACCCTGTCCTGAATGAGCCCTGTTATGCCTTCGCGCAGTTTTTTCGCGCCTCCCACGCTGTCGTGGTTTCCTTCGGAATCCATTATGATAAGCCTGTACCCCAGGGGATTTAACACGTCGTACATGCTCTTGATTATGTAGGGTGAAAAAAGGCCGCAAATGTCGGACATTATGACGCCTATGGTTTTGGTATGCTTGAATTTCATCTTCTGCGCGATGGGATTGGCTATGTATTCAAGCTCTTCCACCGCCGCGTTGACACGGCGGGCAAGATCCTCGCTGACATATTTGTTTTTGTTTATTACGTTGGAAACGGTGGAAATGGATACGCCCGCCCGTCTTGCCACATCATGGATTGTAATCATATCGTCTCCGCCCGACATGGTACCATGACGGTATTTTTCTATACAATAGCGGGCGTTAGCAGGCGGGACCCATGGCCTCCGCGGCCTTGAGGTATGCCCTTCTTCCCGTTTCATAGAGATCGTTTCCCGCGCTGTCTATGATAACCGTAACGGGAAAATCTTCCAGGGCAAGGCGGCGCACCGCCTCGGCGCCAAGGTCTCCAAAGGCGATAATTTCGGACGACGTGATGCGCCCGGAAAGAAGGGCGCCCGCGCCGCCCGGCGCCCCGAAATAAACGGCGCCCGTTTTCAGCATGGCCTTCACCACTTCTTTTGAACGTTTTCCCTTGCCTATCATGCCCCTGAGCCCAAGGGAAAGGAGGCGGGGCGTAAAGGGGTCCATGCGCCCGCTTGTGGTAGGGCCGGCAGATCCCGTGACGAATCCCGGAGGGGTCGGCGCCGGGCCCGCGTAGTAGATGACGGCGTCTTCGAGGGGGAAGGGGAGCTTTTCCCCCCTGTCAAGCAGCTCGATGAAGCGCCTGTGCGCGGCGTCGCGGGCGGTGTAGACGAACCCCGAAAGAAGAACCTCTTCGCCCGTTCTCAGGGAGGCGGCCTTTTCCCTCGAGAGGGGAAGGACGACGCGGCGCTCCACTACAGGACCTCCTTCGCGTGGCGGCTTGCATGGCAGTTAATGTTTACCGCGCAGGGAAGGGAAGCGATGTGGACGGCCATGGTTTCGATCATGACAGCGAGCGCGGTGGTTTTGCCGCCGTAACCCGACGGCCCTATCCCCAGAGCGTTGATTTTTTCCAGCAGTTCCGCCTCCAGCCCGGCGTAAAGCGGATCGGGATGAGACGAAGGGATGGGGCGGAGCAGGGCGCGTTTCGCGAGGAGGGCCGCCTTGTCGAAATTTCCCCCTATGCCTATTCCCGCGACAATAGGGGGGCACGGATTGGGGCCGGCCTCAAGAACCGTATCCAGAACAAAATCGACGATGCCCTTCCTGCCGCCTGCAGGGGTGAGCATTTTGACGCGGCTCATGTTTTCGCTGCCCGCCCCTTTCGGGGCGACGGTAACGGTAAGCTCGCCGCCGCTAACGCTTTCGATATACAGCATGGCGGGCGTGTTGTCCCCCGTGTTTACCCGCCTGAGCGGATCGGCCGCCATGGAATTGCGAAGATACCCTTCGGCGCTGCCCAGCCTTACCCCCTCGTTCACCGCCTCCCGTATATCGCCTTCAATGTAAACGCCGTCTCCCACATCGAGGAATACGCAGGTAATGCCCGTGTCCTGACATATGGGGATTTTCTTTTCGCGGGCAAGGGCGAAATTCTCTTCAATCTTTTCCATGACGCTCTGGGCCGCGGGCCAGCTTTCGGCCGCGCGGCATTCCCTTATGCGGGAACACACGTCCGCCGGCAGGTTCACGTTTGCTTCCACGCACAGGCGGCGTACGCAGTCCCTTACGGCGGCGGCTTTGATGATCCTCATGCGCAGGGTTCCCTCGGGGTTCGCCATTCCGTAATTCCGGAACCGGTTTTTTCCGCCGGCGGCGCGCCTAGTATTTGAATTCCGATTCTCCGATAAATTCCCGCAGTATGCTGGTGCCGGGCACGTACTGGGGGGGAATGGGGGCGAAATTTTCCAGGAAGGAAAGGAGGCGCACCGCCTCGGCGTATTCCCGCTCTTCCGGCTTGACCGCCCGCAGCAGAGGATCGGCGTAGTATTTAAGGACGGAAAGCTCGTAGTCAAGCGCGGAGTTAAAGGCCATGTCTGCGCCGTTCTGGAAAGGGAAGATGTGCTTCCTTTCGCCCGCCTGAACGGAAGGCCACATTTTAATAGTTCCCGCCGCGTCCTTTCCCCGGAACTGGTAATCGCGGACCATGCGCCGCAGCAGCCTGTTGTCGCTTGTGGGAATGCGGTTGTGATCATCGAGGTTAAGCTGGGTAAGGGCCGAAACGTACAGTTTGAATTTTTTTTCGCGCGCTATCTGGGGGGTAAGCGCGTCGTTAAGGCCGTGTATTCCTTCGACTATCAGTATGGTGCGCCGGTCAAGGCGTATCTTTTTTCCGCCGTTTTCCCTGCGCCTTCCGGTCCTGAAATCGTAGGAGGGCAGCGTCACTTCTTTTCCGTCAAGAAGCTCAAGGAGCTGTTCGTTAAGAAAAGGGACGTCAAGGGCTTCAAGGCATTCAAAATCAGGCTCGCCGTTTTCATCCCTGGGCGTCTTGTCCGTGCCCACATAATAGTCGTCAAGGCTTATGGCTATGGGCCGAAGACCTGTCACCATTAATTCTATGGAAAGCCGCTTCGCCGACGTAGTCTTGCCCGAACTGGAAGGACCGGCGATAAGCACCACCTTGACCTCTTCCCGCCCGTTCCAGATCTTTTCGGCGATGCCGGAAATCTTCCTTGCCTGAAACGCCTCGGCCATGCGTATGTAATCCCGGATTGTCCTTTCGGCGACCAGGCGGTTAAGGCTTCCGACGGCGTGGACCTCCACGATGCGGCCCCATTTCTTGTATTCGTCGTAAACCGTAAAGATGCCGGGGCTGTCCTCAAAAGGATCTATGACGCCGTTCCGCCCTACCGCGGGAAACCGGAGCAGGAAGCCTTCCCTGTATAACATAAGATCGAAGGCGTCAAGAAGGCCCGTGCGCGGCACCAGCGGCTCAATATAGAGATCCGCGTAATTTCCGCATACGTTTACCTTGACGACAGGATCGTTGCGAAGATCGAGCAGCGCCCGGGTATCGGCCTGGTTGTTTGTTTTGAAGAGTTCCAGCGCGTCCCCGTAGGCAATGCGCCTGTATTCGATGGGGCGGTTTTCCTTCACAATGGAAAGCATTCTGTCCCCAAGATCCGACATGTCTTTTTTCGACGGGTTTTTTCCGGCCGTAAACGTGTAGTAGTAGCTGTTTCCCAGCGAATGGCCCACGTACAGGCTGCGTTCGGGAAAAAGCTCCCGCGCCGCGATGGCAAGAATAAAGGCCAGCGAGCGCCGGTATATCATTACCCCTTCAGGGGCTTCAAGGAGCACCGGTTCTATATCGGCGTTTACTTCTATTTTTGCCGAAAGGGGAAGGATCTCGTTGTTTACACGCACCGCGGCGATTTTATTTTCGTTTGCGCCAAGACGCCCGGCAAACGAAGCCGCCTGTACACCGGCCTCGCAGACAACAGGGTCCCCGTCCGCAAACCGTATCCGTATGTTATTCATGACGGCCTCCGCCGCTGGGGGATACTCATAAATCCCCTATGTAGTTCTTTATCAGCGCGAGTTTCAGTTCCCTGAGTTTTTCCGTTACAGAAACCTTGTACACATGCGGGTTCAACAGGCGCTTGTAGCTTGGGTCCAGCGAGTCAAGATCCGCCGCGGCGTGCGCCCTTACGGCGGCAAGCGGGGGAAGGGGAGAGGACAGGACGCCGTTTTCAAGGCGCGGCTTGAGGAGCGGTTCGGCGCTGCCCGAGATCTCGTGGTAGAAGTGGCGGTAATCGGCCTGCGGATGCCAAAAGGCGTAACGCTTCCCCTTTTCCGGAATGTCGCCCGGGAGGTCAAGGCCCATGACGTCGGCCACCGCCATGCCGCCGGGATCTTTGACGCGCCACACCTGCTTGACGCCGGGGGTGGTGGTTTTTTCGGGGTTGTCCGAAAATTTCATTACCGGGATCATGGCCCGGTCTCCGCCGTCGCGGGCCGCCAGCTTGTAGACGCCGGAAAAGGCGGCCTCTTCGCCCCCTGTGACCATGCGGGTTCCCACCCCCCAGGTGTTTACCGGCGTTCCCGCGCCGGTCAGCGTCTGTATGATTGCCTCGTCAAGATCGTTGCTTACCGTGATGGTCGCGTTGGGAAAACCCGCCTCGTCCAGTATCTTCCGCACCTCGATTGAAAGGTAGCTGATGTCCCCCGAATCAAGCCGGACGCCGAAGTTGTGCCCCCTGGCGGCAAGCTCCCTCCCCGCCGCGATGGCGCTGCGGATTCCGCTTTTAAGGGTGTCGTAGGTGTCGATAAGAAAGATTGTGCGGCCGGGGTAAATATCGGCGTAGGCGCGGAAGGCTTCTTCCTCGGACGGGTGGGCCATGACCCAGGAATGGGCCATGGTTCCCAGCACGGGAATGCCGAACGCCTTTCCTCCAAGGGTGTTGGAAGTCCCCGACGCGCCGCCTATGTAGCTTGCCCTGGTGGCGGACATCGCGCCGTCGGGCCCCTGTGCGCGCCGGAGGCCGAATTCCATGATGGAGCCCTTTCCCGAGGCAAGCCAGACCCTGGCGGTTTTGGTCGCTATAAGACTCTGAAAGTTGATCGTGTTAAGGAGCATGCCTTCGATGATCTGGCATTCTATGAGCCCGCCTTCGACCCGGATCAAAGGTTCCTGGGGAAAGACCGCCGTCCCTTCGTCCATGGCCCAGAGGGAACCCTTGAAACGAAAATCCCCGAGGCTTTCGGTAAAGGCTTTTTCAAAACAGCCGAGGCTGTCGAGGTACTCTATGTCTTCCCG
>JAISEB010000084.1 GCA_031264395.1 Treponema sp.
GCGACCCCCGATACCGCCGGCGGCGTCCAAAAGGTGGTGAACGGCGTTCCCCTCTTTGGCGCCGGGGCGGATTACGGTTTCCTTACCATTGTTTCGACCATGGCTTGGGGGCTGGGTTACTTCGGAATGCCCCAGGTGCTGCTCCGTTTTATGGCCATCAACAAGACTTCCAATATCCGCAAGTCCCGGAATATCGCGGTGGTGTGGTGCTTCCTCTCCATGTTCGCGGCCATTGTCATCGGCCTTGTGGGCCGCGCCTGGCTGCCCGGCCTCCTCACCAGCGCGGGGGCGTCGGAGACTATTTTTATCCATCTGAGCACCCGTGTCTTCCCGCCCCTCGTGGCGGGCATCGTCGTTTCGGGCATTTTGGCGGCTTCCATGAGTTCCTCCGATTCCTATATGCTTATCGCCTCCTCGGCGGTATCCAACGATATAGTCAAGGGGATTATCAAAAAGGACGCCGACGAAGCCCTGATTATGTGGGTTGCCCGGATCGCCATGCTGGCGGTAACGGTTTTCGGGGTGATTCTGGCCCTTTCGGGGAGCGAATCCATTTTCCGCATCGTGTCCTACGCCTGGGCGGGTCTGGGCGCGGCCTTCGGGCCCCTCGTCCTCTTTAGCCTCTTCTGGAAGCGGACCACCTTTGCCGGGGCGCTGGCGGGCATGCTTACCGGAGGCGTCATGGTGGTAGTGTGGAAGAACCTTATCGCCAAAGCGGGGGGACCCTTTGGCGTCTACGAACTGCTCCCGGCCTTTGTTCTTTCCTGCCTGGCGATCTTTGTGGTAAGCCTCCTGACCAAAAAGCCCGATGAATCGGTGCAGAAGGAATTCGAGGCGGCGAAGGTAACGGAGTTTTAACGGGGTGATTGGGCGCATCCCGCGCCCTATTCTTGACCTGCAGAAAATTCGATATCTTTCTAACATATAAGAGAAGAAGTAACTTTGTACCCGAAAGATTGTTTTTAATCAGATAGAAGGAATGGATGAAATATTCAAAAGCGCCTGTTTCCGAAGTTATCCTTGGTATTACCTATAAAGTTAATAAAATGCCAGTGGATAAATTGTTTCAAATTAGCTCTATGTTTTCTATGGAGTTCCCCATTGTTGAAATTTGCGCTCCTATGGTTTTGGAGGAATTAAACGGTTACCGGCTTCAACCCATGGTGGCGGATATTGGCGCGGGACCATTCCTGGTTCGGCGCCGGACAAACAACACTAAATGGCTTTTGCAGATACAATCAAATAAAATTTATTTGAACTGGATACGGAAAGACGATGAGCCGGTAGGTGCATATATCGGATTTTCAGAAGTTAAAGAATTCTTTGCTGCAGTTCTTGAAAAAATATCTGGAGTTGTGGATGTAAAGATGGATCATTCGTTGTATGAGCTCTCGTATCATGACAGGGTTGAGTGGCAAGACATCATCTCTGATATAAGTAAAATAAATACTATTATGAATGTTGAGCCGCCGCCCAAATTTTCTACAGAGGGTTACAATAATTTATTCTCTCGTTATACTTATCCTGCTTCTGACATAGGTGGTTATGGTTTGTTGGGTGTTAACACAGACACTTCTGTTTCTAAAAAACAAGTTATACGCTTCGAGTCTAATTTGAGAGGCCTCATCCCGCAAAAAACTTTTGATGAGTGGATGGCTATTGCCCATCAAAAGCAGCTCTTGATATTTGAAAGCTGTTTCAACGAAAAACTAAGGGACTCGTGGAAATAAAGAAAATGAGCTTATTTACTACAAAAGAAACCAGTGCGGCCTCGGATTTTAACATCCAACAGACATTGATTGCAGGCAATATGTTTTTTCCAGTTGTTTCTGCTTTTTATACCAGAGAGGAAAGTGAGGCAAGGGAGAGTACTTGGTATGACGTTGAATTAGCTGGTTTTAATCAATTAGTTGCCGTTCGAAAAGAATATCTTGACATGCTGCCATCTCTTGGTGAGAATTGGATTTCCGGTAATTCTTTTCCGCCAAGTTTCGAAGTGATAGAAAAAAGCAAGAATCTGCTTGATGAGTTCAATAACTATATCCAGAAGAAGGGTCAGCAGACACAAGTTGACATTCCAAAACTCGTTATGGGTCCGACTCCAACCGGAGGAATTGGGGTCGAGTTTCATGTAAATAGCGAGAATGCTCTTTATATAAGCATTCATAACAATAGTACGGTTGAAATAGAATTAAAGTATTTTGATTTTTACTCTACCATTGAGCCGGCAGGTCCTATTAGGAGGATAATAGCGGACTATGAGCTGCTTACCAGCACTAACAGAAATTCCGGATGGGGAAATACTTTATCGGTATTGTAACCCGAAGATACTTCCAGAAGGTCAGAACGAGATCCCTACGAGTATTTTTAATGACCCGGAAATGTCTTGCAACTGGGAACGATACCAGAAAAACCCATTTTCATCTTTTCAGATTCGGGAAGGCAAGATTTGTGTCATTCAAATTGCTGTCTGTAATGCTATACGCAATCCCACAAACCCTAAAAGAGTTGGACAAGTAGAACCAGCCTGGCACCAGGATATTATTCATTCTCCTGTTACGGCTGAAGAAGATACTGTTCATGGCGCTAATGAAGCTCATTCTTTGATTCGAGGCTCAAAAAAACTGCCGGTCTTGGAGGCAATAAAAGACAATGCACGGATTTATGGTATTGCACCGGAATGATTTTATTTCTTTTTGTGTTGACAACGCCCAGCCGTGTTTCTTCGGAAAATATCCCCGTAATATACCGTTCCCGGAAGACGGCTTGGGGCTTTTGCCAACCCTTGTAAACGTCTCCCCTGCGTACTATGATGTGTGCCGAAGAATATGATGTACGCCGGACGGGATACACTTGAAAAACTCTGCGCTGATATTTTTACCGCCTTGGGGCTGACTCCCGGCGAGGCGGAAGATTCGGCCCGCATTCTTGTAACCGCGGACGCCAGGGGCATACAGAGCCACGGCGTCGCCAGAATCAGGCGTTACGCGGGCGGAATACGGCAGGGCTCCATCCGGTGCGGCGTGGAGCCTGTTGTACTGCATGAAACGCCGTTGTCTTTTGTCCTTGACGCCGGAGGCGGCATGGGCCTTTCGCTGGCCAGGCGGTCCATGGACAGGGTTATCGCCATAGCGGAAAAGAACGGTTTTGGGGTGTGCGGCATACGCAACTCCAACCATTTTGGCATCGCGGGTTTTTACGCCGAAATGGCCGCCCGCAAGGACATGATAGGCATTGCCATGACAAATACCGCCGCGCTGGGGGTTCCCACGCACGCGCGGAAGGCGATGTTCGGAACCAACCCCATTGCCTTTGCGGCGCCCGCCTCAGGCGGGAAGCTCTTCAGCCTGGACATGGCGACTACCGCGGTAACAAGGGGAAAAATCGAAGTGTACCAGCGTGAAGGGAAAAAGCTCCCCCCGTTCTGGGCCGTCGACGCGGAGGGACGCGTCCCGGACGACGCCGCGCGCCTGCTTGACGGCATGCTCTACCAGCGCGGCGGCGGCCTTCTTCCCCTTGGCGGCGAAGGTGAAATGTACGGGGGCCACAAGGGATACGGCCTTGCGGTCATGGTAGATATCCTTACCGCACTCTGCTCCGGGGGGATCTTCGGCGAATCGGTACGGGACAGCGAAGCCTCCTCCGCCCGTGTATGTCATTTTTTCATGGCCATGCGGATCGATCTTTTCAGGCCCCCGGATGATTTCAGGCGGGACATGGACCGCATGCTTGGGGAACTTTCGTCGCTCGAAAGCGCGGACGGCTCCGGGCGGGTGTGGTACGCGGGGCAGAAGGAACAGGACGCCGAAGAACGGAGCGCAAGGGAAGGCGTACCCCTCACCGAAGAAGTCTGGGAGACACTCAAAAAAACAGCGGAAGAACTCGGCGTGCCTTTTCCGCCGCCCCTGCCCGCCTGTTGACGCCGCGAACGGGCGCGCGGAGGATCATTTGAAAACGCTCCTTGCCGATGAAATTAAATCATGATTAAAATATTTTTGTGAAATATCCAATAAAGTTCCGTCCGCAAACAGTTCATCCAGGGCATTATCCAATGCAATGGTTAGAGCGTCATTCCCTTTTTTAAGGCAGATGCTTATATATTCATCGGCGCGCCCTTGCCAAACCATTTCAAAAGGACTATTGGTTTTTCCGGTATAATCAAAAGCAACCAAATTATCAACCGCAATCAAATCCAATCTTCCTGATCTAAGATCGTCAAAACAATTGGGAATTTTATCATAGGCAAAAGGGCGAAAACATATACCCTGATTTGTCAATTTTTCAGTAAAATATTGTGCCGTAGTATCACTTTGAAAACCAACACTGTAATTTTCGATATCTTCCGGTTTTTCAATTTTAATAGAAGAGTCTTTAAGTGTTACAATAATCATTGAACTTTCAATATATGGTTTTGTAAAATTGTATTTCTTTTGTCTTTCAGACAATATAGTAATATTAATGGCGATATCATATTTATAGGTATCCAATCCCGC
>JAISEB010000117.1 GCA_031264395.1 Treponema sp.
GGTGTTTAAAATAGATTCTCTTGGCTGGTTAAATGGGGTAGTAATGAATATATTTACAAATTTTGTTATTTGTTTTATATTTACCCCCCCCCCCCCCCATTTTTAGAGTACCGGATAAACAGCGTAAACAATACATTCCGTCTCACCGCATGCATTTCAAGCGCATTTCCGCGTTTTATTTTTTGAAAGAGGAGTAAATCATGAAAATTCATTGCAAACAGTTTGTGTTCCTGCTGCTCGCCGTGTGTACCGTCATTTCGATGACGGCATGCGGCGGCAAGTCTTCCGCCGCTTCAAACGCGGCCGGATCGCGGGAAGCCCAGCCTGTGCCCTCGGGGGATTGGGAGCAGCCCTACGCCACGACGGTGCATCTTACCGCCGTCAAGCTGGAAGGCAACGACATTGTTTATGAGGGCGGAGACAGCTACACAAACAACCCCTGGACAAGGGCCTGGAAAGAGAAACTGAACATCAATGTTACCTACGACTGGAACGTTGCGGGCAACCAGGCCGAATACGATACCAGACTGAATATGGCCGTCGCGTCGGGAACCCTTCCCGATGTTTTCCGGTGCAACTATAACCAGTTCCGCCAGCTGATGCAGGCCGGTCTTTTGCAGGACATTACCGAAGCGTACCAGCAGTACACTTCCCAGCGTGTCCGGGATTATGAAAAGACGGACCCCGACACGATCAAGACCGCCATGGTAAACGGCAGAATCTACGGCGTGCCGAATTATTATTACGGCGTCATAGACCAGCCCCGGGACCTGTGGGTGCGCAAGGACTGGTACGAAGCGGAGGGCCAGCCGGCGGTAAAAACCGTGGCGGATTTTGAAAGACTGGCCAAAACCTTTATGAGCAAGTACGGCGGCTACGGTATTGCTACCAGCAATACGCTGGAAGAGCTTTTCATGACCGGCCCCATGTTCAACGTGTACCTGAGCAACCCCTCCGCCAATAACGATTTCTGGTACAAGGATGCGTCGGGACGCATCAAGGCGGGGATTTCCCATCCTGAAGCGAAGATCGCCCTTACCTATTGGGCCAAATGGTACAAAGAAGGTATTTTGAGTCCCGACTTTGCCAGCACGGATTACAACAAAATGATCGAAGACATTGTCATCGGCAAAACCGGCATGGAACCGTACTGGCAGTGGCAGGGCTGGCACGCGGGGCCGAACCTTGTGGCCGCCCAGAACAGCGACAACGCCTATATGATTCCCCTTCCGTTCCCTACCGTGGACGGCTCCCAGGTAATGGGGCAGGTAGGCTTCCCCAACACCTTCCTGTTTGTGGTCAACAAGAACTGCGCGAACCCCGCGGCGGTTATGAAGCTCCTGAGTTACACGGACAAGATCATGTTCGACCCCAACACCGTGCTTACCGAAGAGGAATTCCGGGCCTATACCGACGGCCAGCGCGAGCATGTGCCGCAGCCCTTCGAGATTATCGATCCCAGCGCGGATATGCTCCAGTTTGTGCATGTGCTTCACGCCTTGAAGACCGGGGATACGAGTGAGCTCTTTACCTCCGGCATGAAGAAGAAGTACAGCGATTCCATCGCATGGCTGACCAACCGGGATTCGGGAGGCCTTGGCGCGTATCTGCAGCAGGGTTTTGACGGCTGCGCCTATGACCGCAGCAAGTTCCTGCTGGACAACAATTTCATCGTCAGGACCGATATGTGGGGCGCCCCGCCTGAAGACTTCGACAGAACGGTAAACGCCTTTGACGTGGTGGTGCAGGGCTTTACCAAGATCATTCTGGGCCAGGAACCGGTGAGTTCCTACGACCAGATCATTGCCGACTGGTACGCCAACGGCGGTCAAATTATGGAAGACGCCGTGAACCGGGACTATAACAGGTAAGCGCTTTTTGAAAACACAGGCGGCGTGTACAGGCGCGCCGCCCGTATTTTTCAGCGGGAGTTCCGGATGCTTGAACGTTTTAAAAAAGAACTGCCTTTACACATACTGCTTCTTCCCGGCGTTGTTTTGACGTTTATTTTTTCCTATATGCCTATTTACGGGCTTATCATGGCCTTTGAAGATTACAACCCGGGCCTGGGATTTTTTAGATCCCCCTGGACAGGCTTTGAAAATTTCAGAATGGTTTTTTCCCAAGTCCAGTTTCGGAACACGATTTTTAATACTCTTTTTATATCCGTATTCAAAATCGCCATCGGCATTTTTTCTTCCGTGGTTTTTGCCCTGCTCCTTAACGAAATTCCTTCCAACTTCAACAAAAGAGTGTTCCAGACTGTTGTGTACGTTCCCAACTTCATATCCTGGGTCATAATGGCCGGTATTTTGTTTAATATTCTGGCTGCCGACGGCCCCCTCAATCTGTTCCTTGGCTTCTTTGGCGTCAGGCCGCTTCAGTTTTTATCGAATCCCCGGGTTTTCCGCTGGACCATTATCATGAGCGATGTCTGGAAAACCTTTGGTTTCGGCACGGTGGTGTACCTTGCCACCATCACTTCCATTGATCCCGGCCTCTACGAGTCCGCCGTTATCGACGGCGCGGGCCGGTTCAGGCAGATTCTTCATATCACGTTGCCAAGCCTGGGGCCCATCATCGTTCTTATGACGGTGCTGGCCCTGGGAAATGTGCTGAACGCCGGTTTCGACCAGGTGTACAATCTGTATTCCCCCGCAGTGTATGTTTCCGGGGATATTATCGACACCTTTGTGTACCGGCTGGGGCTTCAGAACGGCAAATACTCTATAGGTACGGCCGTAGGCCTGTTCAAATCCGTTGTTGCCTGCATACTCATTTCGCTGTCCCTGCTCATTGCCGACAAGGTGGCGAATTACAAGGTTTTTTAGAAAGGCGGGATCATGATTTTCAGAACAAGAGGACAGAAGATATTTAACGTTTTTAACTATATTTTTGTTATCGCTATCTGCCTGACCTGTTTCTTGCCTCTGTTAAATACTCTGGCGGTGTCTTTCAGTTCGCCGTCTTTTGTGGCGTCCGGCAAAGTGTATTTCTGGCCCAAGGGCTTTACAACCATGTCCTATGATTTCGCCGTTAAAAACGGCAAATTCCTCCGCGCCTTTCAGGTTTCCATACTGCGGTGTGTTTTGGGCGTATCCATCAACCTGTTCATGATGGTAACGACAGCCTATCCTCTTTCCAAACCCGCAAGCCGCTTCAAGGCAAGGAATTTTTACACGGGCTTTTATATTTTTACGATGCTTTTCGGCGGCGGCCTGATCCCGTATTACATCCTCGTTACCCAGCTGGGGCTCATGAACACCATTTGGGCTCTGGTATTGCCGTTGTCCGTTCCGGTATATTCCATGGTTATTCTGATGAACTTTATGAGGAGCCTGCCCGCCGAACTTGAGGAAGCTGCCATGATAGACGGCGCGGGCCACTTCAGGACGCTTTTTTCAATATACCTCCCTGTTCTAAAGCCGGCTCTGGCCACGGTGGGGCTTTTCGCGTTTGTGTACCACTGGAACGACTGGTTTACCGGAATGTTGTTCATGCATTCCCCCGAAAACTACCCCCTGCAAACGTACCTTCAAACCCTCCTCGTTAATTTCAGGGAAATGCTGCGCCAGTCGGGCTCGAATTATTACGAGCTGCTCAGGCGGATGAACGAACAGACGGGCAGGGCGGCGCAGCTGTTCCTTGGCCTCGTGCCAATACTGGTGGTGTATCCCTTCCTTCAAAAATACTTTACCACAGGTTTGGTGGTCGGCAGCGTAAAGGGCTGAACCCCCGCCCATGCGGTCTGCGAAGCAAACCGACACGAAGCAAACCGTCCCTTGACGAAAAGCCCCTGTTGTGTCAACGATTATTCATGCGGAGGAACGCATGAAGCAGCATGTGGTTTCCGCTCTGGTGGAAAACCGGGCGGGTACCTTGAGCCGGGTTTCCGGCCTCTTCAGCCGCCGGGGTTTTAACATTGACAGCCTCACCGTTGGGGAGACCGTGGACGCCTCCGTTTCCCGCATGACGATTGCGGTCTCGGGAGACGACGCGGCGCTTGAACAGATAGTCAAACAGCTGGAAAAACTTGTCGATGTTATCGCGGTACGGGAACTGGACGCTTCTTCCTGCATACGCCGGGAGATCATGCTGGTCAAGATAGGGGCCGGGGAAGAAACCCGCCCCGCGGTAATAGAAATAGCCGGCATTTTCCGTTCCCGCGTTATCGATGTTTCCCCTTCAACCATAACCATAGAGGCCACGGGGAACATGGAAAAGCTCAACGGCCTTCTGCTTCTTTTGCAGCCCTACGGGGTTCTTGAACTTGCCCGCACCGGCCTTGTTGCCCTGGAGCGGGGTTCCCGGGTGCTTTCAGTACCCCCTCCGTCCGAATTACTACACATTACCGGTTAGCCGGAATTGTACGGTTCGGGAGCCCCGCCGGGGTTTTCCCGAGCGGAAACAATTACCGGATTCTCAGGACGCACTGGTTCATTCCTCGGAATGAATGGTGTTTAAAGTTATAGATTTTCCGCCGCCCGCAAAGCGGCGTTGTCAAGGAGGAATTTCATGTCAGACAGTCAGCAGGCCGGAACCGTCAGGATCTTTGATACCACCCTGCGGGACGGCGAACAGGCCCCCGGATGCAGTATGAACCTTCAGGAAAAAATCGAGGTGGCAAAGCGGCTTGAAAAACTCGGCGTGGATGTCATGGAGGCCGGTTTTCCCGCCTCAAGCCCCGGCGATCTTGCGTCGGTCAAGGCTATCGCGGGAATTGTCAAGGATTGTACCGTGGCGGGGCTCTGCAGATCCCTTGAAAAGGATATAGACAATGGCCGGGAAGCCCTTGCGCAGGCGGCAAGTCCCCGCATTCATATTTTTCTTGCCACTTCCCCCATACACATGGAATTCAAACTGAGGATGACGCCGGAACAGGTGCTGGAACAGGCGGTTTCATCGGTGCGTTACGCGAAAAAATTCTGCGCCGATGTGGAGTTCTCCGCCGAGGACGCCTTTCGAAGCGATCCCGGTTTTGTCTGCAGGGTTTTCGGCGCCGTCATTGAGGCGGGGGCCCTTACGGTGAATTTCCCTGACACGGTGGGCTACGCCATGCCCGATGAATTTGCCGCGCGCATACGGTACATCAGGGAACATACCCCGCACATCGAAAAGGCGTTTCTTTCGGTACACTGCCACAACGATCTGGGGCTTGCCGTGGCAAACAGCATGGCGGCGGTAGGCGCCGGGGCGAATCAGGTGGAGTGTACCGTCAACGGCATAGGGGAGCGCGCGGGGAACGCCTCGCTGGAAGAGGTGGTCATGGGCATACGGGTAAGAAAGGATTACTTTGGCGTCGATACCCGCATCGATTCTACCAAAATCTACGGTACAAGCCGCCTTGTTTCGCAGGTAACGGGGGTAAAGGTTCAGCCCAACAAGGCAATTGTCGGAGACAACGCCTTTGCCCACGAGGCGGGCATACATCAGCACGGCGTCCTTGCCAAGCGTGAAACATACGAGATCATGACCCCCGAATCAATAGGGATACCCCGCACCCGCATGATCCTTGGCAAGCATTCGGGCCGGCACGCGTTTGAAGACAGGCTTAAGGATCTGGGGCTGCAGGTTGACAAGGATACGCTGGAACTTGTTTTTGCCCAGTTCAAGGATCTTGCCGACAAGAAAAAAGTGGTAAGCGACCGCGACATAGAGGCGCTTGTAATGGGCGTCTCGGCGGCTGCGCCTGAAACATGGAAGCTCGATCACTGGGCGGTAAATACCGGTTCGGCGCTGGGCGCAAGCGGAACCGTCAGGCTGCTCCACAGGGACGGCCGTTCCGAAAAGCTCGTGTCAATGGGAGACGGCCCCATCGATTCGATCTTCAAGGCCATTAACCGCATCATAGGAAAAGATCCTGAACTGGAGCTGTACGAACTGGGGGCCATTACCGGGGGGTCCGCCTCACAGGGGGAAAGCATGGTGAAAATAGCCTGGGAAGGCCGTCACTGGAACGGCCGGGGTGTTTCCACCGATGTCGTTGAATCTTCGATAAAAGCGTATCTTTCGGCCGTCAACGCGATGGAATGGGAACTTTCCGCGGGAAAAGCCAATGGGCATGTTTAGTAACCGTTATTGAACAACTCCAATAGGGGAAAAAACCAATGGAAAGGGAAAACAGGATCGAAATACTTGATACTACGCTTCGTGACGGCGCGCAGGGGGAAGGAATCAACTTTTCCCTCAGGGACAAACTCGCGGTGGCGGAGGCTCTGGACGAGCTTGGAGTAAGCTGGATAGAGGCGGGAAATCCCGGCAGTAATCCCAAGGACATGGAATTTTTTATGCACGCCGGGGAACTGAAGCTCAAGAACGCGAAGCTCTGCGCCTTTGGCCCCACCCGGAAGAAGGACGCCGCGCCGGGCAGCGATCCCATGATAAGGAGCCTTCTTGATTCCGGCGCAGAGGGGATAGTCATTTTCGGCAAAAGCTGGGATCTTCAGGTTACCGAAGTGCTCCGGGTGAGCCCCGAAGAGAACATTGCCATGATCGCCGAAACCATCGCCTTTCTCAAGGCCGAAGGCCGCGAGGTGTTTTACGACGCCGAACATTTTTTTGACGGCTGGAAGGCCAACCCCGCCTACGCCCTTGCCGCGGTTGCGGCGGCTGTCGACGCGGGCGCCGGGCGCGTTATCCTCTGCGACACCAACGGCGGAAATTTTCCCGATCTTGTCGCGGAAGGGGTAAAGGCGGCAATCAGGACGGCGGAGGAAAGAAAGAAGTCTTCTTCTCCCCTCATAGGCATTCATGTTCACAACGATTCCGGCCTTGCCGTCGCCTGTTCAATTGCGGCGGTACAGGCGGGCTGCCGCCATGTTCAGGGAACCCTCGCCGGATTCGGAGAACGCTGCGGCAACGCCTGCCTTGCCTCCCTTATCCCCAGCCTGGAACTCAAGATGAATATCCGCTGCCTTCCCCAAGGAAATCTTCCCATGATATCGGCCCTTACCAGACGGGTGGCGGAGATTGCCAATGTGTCGCTCAGCGGCGATATGCCCTATGTGGGGGGCCACGCCTTTTCCCACAAGGCGGGCATGCACACGGACGGCGTGCTCAAAAACAGCCGGACCTTTGAGCATGTTGATCCCGCCATGGTGGGGAACGACCGGCATCTGCTTATGAGTGAAATGGGAGGCCGTTCGGCCGTTGCGGAACGGGCCAGAAAGGTTGATCCTGACATCACGAGGGAACATCCGCTTGTCTCTGTGCTTGCCGGAAAGCTCAAGTCGCTTGAAGCCGAAGGATGGGCCTTTGAAGGGGCCGACGCCAGTTTTGAACTGCTTGTCCGCCGTGAACTGGGCCGCTACAAGCCCCTGTTCTTTATAGAAGCGTACCGTGTCGTAAGCGAACATCCTACGGGTTCCGCCATTGCCTGTTCCCACGCATGGGTAAAGGTGCTGGTGGAGGATCAGCACGAAATAGCCGCCGCGGAGGGGGACGGGCCTGTGAACGCCCTGGACGGCGCCCTCCGCCGGGCCCTGACCCGTTTTTACCCCGAGCTTAAAAAAGTACGCCTTGACGATTACAAGGTGCGGGTCATAGACGGAAAAGACGCTACCGCCGCCAGGGTCAGGGTCCTTATTGAATCAACCGACGGCAGCCTGCGCTGGGGAACAGTCGGGGTTTCCGCGGACATCATAGACGCAAGCCGCGCCGCCCTTACCGATTCCATTGAGTATAAACTCATAGGGGATATAGAACGGCGCTTTAAGACCTACCTGTAGCTCCCTGTAAAACAGGACTGTCCGGGAGTTGCTTCCGGACAGCCCCTGCCGGTTTTGCGCGGGGGCTCATTCAACCTTGAATTTGGAAACTTCCTTGACAAGAATGTCGATGTTTTCCTTGTTATCCCCGCTGATGGTATTCACCCGGCTCACGGCGACGTTGATCTGATCCGCCCCCGTCGCCATTTCGTTCATGCCGTTGGTGATCTCCTGGGTTACAAGCTCAAGGTTTTTGCTTTCCTGAATGACTTCCCTGCTTCCTTCGAGCATCTGCACGGAGCCGTCCTTTACCCGCTGGGTAATGGTATTAAGCTGGGCGATAGCCTGCAGAATCTGCTTGCTTCCTTCGCTCTGCTCCTCCATGGCGTTCCGTATGTTCTCTTCCTGTTCCGAAACGATCTTTACCCCGGAATCTATCGCCTCGAATTTATTAAGGACCCCGTCGGTGGAATGGGTGATCTTGTCTATGGAATCCTTGATCTTTTTCAGCACCGTGCTGATGGTCTTGGACTGCTCGCCTGAAGATTCGGCCAGCTTGCGTATTTCGTCGGCCACAACGGCAAAGCCCTTTCCCGCCTCCCCGGCGTGGGCCGCCTCTATGGCGGCGTTCATGGAAAGAAGGTTGGTCTGGCTGGCGATGTTTTCCATTACCGCGTTAATTTCCAGGAGCCCTTCCGATTCCCGGGCTATTCCCTGTATGTCCGCCGCCACTTCCTGCAGTCCAGAGCGGCCCACTTCGGACGCGTCGGCCAGATCCTTGACATTGCCGGCGTTCTTTACAAGGACCTGCGTTACCGACTGGATGTTGGCGAGCATTTCCTCTATGGCGGAAGAAGATTCGGACACGCTCGCGCTCTGGCTTTCGATCTCTTCGTTGAGCTTGTCGATGTTAACGGTGATCTGCTCCATCGTGGCGTTTGTTTCCGTTACCGATGCGCTCTGGTTTATTACCCGGCCCTTTATGCTCTGGATGTTGGACGTTATCTCGTTGATGGCCGCCGCGGTTTCCGTCATGTTGCTTGCCAGTTCGTTGCCTATGTCAAAGAGGGTCACCGCCTGTCTCTTTATGACGATGACGAGGTTTTTGATCTTTTCCAGGGTCTTGTTAAAGAAGTGCGCGAGATCGCCGACTTCGTTCTTCGATTTAAGCTCTATTGATTTGGTAAGATCCCCTTCGCCTTCGGATATGTCCTTGAGGGTAAGCGACACGTTGATGATGGGCCTGGTAATGCCTGTGGCCACAAAGAAAATGATGATGGCGGTCAATACGCATGAAACGGCCGCGCAGATGATGGTAAATATCGTAAGCTCGTTGATGTCCCTCAGGATAACCGCCTCGGGGGCGCCCAGCATGATGGCCCAGGAGCCGGCTTCCCCTACGGCAAATGAAGCGATGGAAACATCCAGATTGGTTCCCAGCGCCGGCGAATAGAGAACCATTTGGGTGTTTGTTCCTTTTTCTACGGCGGCGGCCGCCTCGTCAAGATAGGGTTCGTAAAGGCTGGCGTCCGCCTCCCGGATCTTTTTGCCTATCCGGTCTTTCATGTAGCTTCCCAGAATGGTGCCGTCCCCCGAATAAATGGCCATGGCGCCTATGTTTTCGTGTTCCGCGATGATCTTTTCGACTATGGGCTGTACGGCGTCAATGGTAACGGTGACTCCCACAAAACCCAGTACATCACCGGTTTGGGGATCGGTAACCGGCGCGGCCATGTTGAAGGCGTACGTGTCCCTGTCCTGTACCCTTTGGGGCGTCGGGTCCCGTATGACGGACTTGCGCCCGTCCGGCCCGTCCATGTAATCCAGTACAATGGGAACGGCGTCGTACGTAAAAAATTCCATTTTTCCGGTCCGCTGGGTAAACCAGGGGGCGTAGATGCCTTCTTCCGTGCTGCCCAGGATTCCGGCATAGCGGCTGTCCATGCCGTCAAGGGCGTTGGGCCTGAAAACGGCAAAAATTCCCACAATGTTCGGTTCCGAAACAAGAACCGATTCCAGGAACTGACTAAACCGGGCGCGCCGCTCTTCCGGTTCAATGGAACGGTAGCCCGCCATATAACCCGCCGCTACCTGGGCGACCCTTAGATACCCTTCTTCGCGGCCCTGCCAGAACGAAGCCTGCTGTTCGGCAAGCCTGTCCGTACTTTCCCTTGAAAGCTCAAGCGCGAGGTTTGAAGCCTGAAAAAGAAGTATAACGGATATGGCGGCGACGACGACTACCAAAATGGCAATGACAATAATACTCAGTTTGACACGCAACTTCATACTGCACCTCTTGTGTAGAATGACTGACCTGGAACTACCGTGAAAGACTGTTTTTTACCGGCGCAGAACATGGACTGAAGGCAG
>JAISEB010000249.1 GCA_031264395.1 Treponema sp.
AGGAGAAATACCATGATTACACAGCCGCTTCATGACAACTGGAAAATGAGGAAGATCCCCGACAGGGAATATCTTCCCGCGAAGGTTCCCGGGTCCGTTTACAGCGATCTGCTTGCGAACGGCAGGATGGAAGATCCCTATTGGCGGGATAACGAGGACAAGGCTTTTGCCCTCATGGAAAATGATTTTGAGTATACAGGAACCTTCAAGCCCGATCCCGCCGTTTTGGCGGAAAGGCGCGTGCTGCTCCGCTGTGAGGGGCTTGATACCCTGGCGGATGTGTACCTCAACGGCGCGGCTCTGGGCGGCGCCTGCAATATGCACCGCGTCTGGGAATTTGACGTAAAGAAGGCGCTTAAAAAAGGCGAAAATATTCTGCGCATCGTGTTTCATTCTCCCAATAAATTCGTCAGGGAGGCGTACAAAAAAAACAGGACCGACGGTTCAAGCGACTGCCTCGACGGTTTTCCGCAGCTCCGCAAGGCCCACTGCATGTTCGGCTGGGACTGGGGCGCCCGGCTTCCCGACGCGGGGATTTGGCGGGACATCAAGCTCATCGGCGCGGGCGCCGCCCGTATCGACAATGTCTACATAACCCAGAAACACAAAAAGGGCGCCGTGGATCTGGCCATAAAGATGGAGCTTGACACGGGAGCGGAGGCGCCCCTCGCGGCGGGCGGTCCCGGCGCCGGGGGCAGGGCCGGTTTTTCCTGGACCGTCCTTATTACCGATCCGAAGGGAAAAACAACGCGGCATGAAAATTCGCCGAAAAAAATCACCATACTCAAGCCGGAACTCTGGTGGCCCAACGGTTTTGGCGCGCAGAAGCTTTACGGCATAAAGGTTGTTCTGTTTTACCGGGGAAAGGAGATTGACAGCTGGCAGCGGCGTTACGGGCTCAGGACCATGACCATGCGCAGGAAAAAGGACAAGTGGGGTGAAAGTTTTGCCCATGAAGTCAACGGCGTGGCGATCTTCGCCATGGGGGCGGATTACATCCCCGAAGACAACATACGCAGCCGCATTACGCCCGAGCGGACGCGGAAGCTCCTTGAGCAGTGTACCGCCGCCAACTTCAACACGGTGCGGGTATGGGGCGGCGGTTATTATCCGGACGATTTCTTTTACGACATCTGCGACGAACTTGGGCTTGTCGTATGGCAGGACTGCATGTTCGCCTGTGCGGTTTACGATCTTACCGAAGAATTTGACGCCAACATACGGGCGGAACTTGCCGACAATATCAAACGCTTGCGGCATCACGCGTCGCTGGGGCTCTGGTGCGGCAACAACGAAATGGAAATGTTCGTTGACACGCTCACCTGGGTCAGCACGCTCAGGCAGAAGGCGGACTACATCAAGATGTACGAGTACATCTTTCCTTCGCTGTTCAGGAAACTGGACCCGCAGTCTTTCTACTGGCCGGCGAGTCCGTCGTCGGGGGGGAGCTTTGACAAGCCCAACGATCCTGACCGGGGCGACGTGCATTACTGGGACGTATGGCACGGGAACAAGCCTTTCTCTGATTACCGCAACTACTACTTCCGTTACGCGTCGGAATTCGGCTTTCAGTCTTTTCCCGCGCTAAAAACCGTGGAAGCCTTTACGCTTCCGCAGGATAGAAATATTTTTTCCTATGTAATGGAAAGGCACCAGCGGAACAACGCCGCGAACGGGAAGATCATGAACTACCTGTACCAGACCTTCCTTTATCCCTGTGATTTCGGGAGCATGCTTTACGCATCCCAGCTTCTCCAGGCGGAGGCGATCAAATACGGCGTTGAGCATTTCCGCCGGAACCGCGGCCGCTGCATGGGGGCCGTCTACTGGCAGCTCAACGACATTTGGCCGGTGGCCTCCTGGTCGTCCATTGACTATTATTTCCGCTGGAAGGCCCTGCACTATTACGCGAAGCGTTTCTTCCGGCCCGTGATGATCTCCTGCCACGAGGAAGGCATTCTTACCCAGAATCCCAACGCGAACCACCAGCCGGAGGTCAAGGAAAAAATCGAAAAGAGTTTCCGCCTTTCGGTAGCAAACGAAACCATGGCGGACAGGAAATTCACCGTGCGCTGGGAACTGCGGGACAGGGACGCCAAAGTCATAAGGGAGAAGACGGTTCCCGTAAAGGTTCCCGCGCTGTCGTCGGTGTGGCTTGGCAAGGTGGATGTTCCGGACATAAGGCCCGACGATGAATACGCAAGTTATCACCTTTACGACGGCAAAGAGATCGTCTCCGAAGGAACGGTGATCTTTTCGCTGCCGAAATTCTTCCATTGGGCCGATCCTGAACTTTCCTGCACCGTAAACGGGGATACCGTCACCGTAAAGGCCTCTTCCTACGCGAAGAGCGTTGAGATCCTCAACGGGAACGAAGACCTTGTTCTTGACGATAATTACTTTGACATGAACGCGGGGACAAAAAAGGTGAAGATCATAAGCGGAAAGCCCTCCGCTTTGAAACTGAGAAGCGTATACGACATCGGACGTGTTTAGTAACCAGCGGCTTTCCCGCTCATTCCTCAAAGATGGGCGGGGAGGCGGCCTGTTCAAATTTCTCCGTTACTTCCCGGGGCGGCGCTTTGGTCGCGAGGCTTACCGTGACGATAAAGAAAAGGGAAATGATAAAGGCCGGCGCCAGTGAGTAGAGCCCCGTGGCCTCGCGCGGGGTGATCCAGCCGGAAGCGCCGGGGACGCAGCTTATGTATTCCCAGATTATTACCGTAACGCCGCCCGATATGATCCCCGCCGCGGCTCCGGGAAGGTTGATCCGTTTCCAGTAGAGGGAAAGCAGCATGAGCGCGCCGAAGCAGGAGCCGAACCCCGACCACGCGACGGATGTCAGGAACATGATGCTTGAATTCCTGTCCGTCGCTATGATACAGGCGATAAAGGCGATGATCACAACCGAAACGCGGCTGAAGCGGAGAAAATATTTGTCCGAGTGTTCGGTACGGACAAGGCCCCGGTAGATGTCGTTTGCTATTGCCGAAGCCGTTACCATGATGTGGGAATCGGCCGTCGACATGATTGCCGCAAGAACGCCGCATAAAAATATGCTTCCGGGAACAGCCAGAAAAACGGAACCGTTCATGAATATTTTATGGATCGCCGTTATGAACATGTTTTCGGGCATGTCGCTGCCGGGGACAAAGACGGCCCCCGCCGCGCCCGCGAGGGCGGCAAAACCCAGGGAGACGACGATGGTAAAGCCCGAAATAACGGCCGCCGGCAGTATTGTTTTTTCGTTTTTTACCGCCATGAAACGGATGAGGATGTGGGGCATGCCGAAGTAGCCGAGCCCCCAGGACAGTCCCGAAATGATCGATGCCGCGGGAAGCGGCTTTCCCGTTTTATCCAGCATGACGTTAAAAAAACCGGGACCGGCGCTCCGGGCGAGTCCCGTAAATCCCCCCGTAAGGTGCAGCATGATAATGGGAACGCCGATTATGGCGGCAAGGAGCATCATGTCATGGATAAGGTCTGCCCAGGAGATTGCGCGGAATCCGCCCAGAAAGGTGTAGACGAGTATGACGGCGGCGCCGGCAAGCATGGCTATCTGGTAATCGATGCCGAATACCGCCGAAAAAAGCGTGCCGCAGGCGATAAAACCCGAAGCGGTATACACGGTGAAAAAGATCAGGATAAAACCCGCCGAAACAAAACGCAGAAGGTGCGAGGAATCGCCGAAACGGTTTTCGAAAAATTCGGGTATGGTGATTGAGGAACCCGCCATGACGCTGTAACGGCGGAGACGTTTTGCCAGGAAGCCCCAGTTAAGAAAAGTTCCCAGCGCCAGGCCGGCGGCTATCCATATTTGGCCCATTCCGTAGGCGTATACGGCGCCTGTGAAACTGAGCATGAGCCAGCCCGACATGTCGGCGGCGTGGGTGGAGAAGGCGGCGACAGGGGCGCCAAGCCGTCTTCCGCCCAGAAAATAATCGGGCAGGCTTGGCGTTTTTTTGAAGAAGAAAATGCCGATGAAGATCAGAACTGTCATGTACAGCGCGAAAATGACGATACTTGTTATCATGTTTTCCTCCATGCCGGAAACCGGCCGGAAGGCGGCTGCTTCCCGGCCGGCCCGCGTTTTTTTTAATACGCCGAAAGAATTTCCAGGAGCCGTTCCCTGCTGATTGACCGCAGGAAGCCCGCAAGCCGGGGACCCTGATCCCGTCCTATGAGCGCCTGGTAACTTGCCCTGAAAAGGGCCTTTGTTTCAAGACCCGCCTGTTCGGCCGCTTTGTAGATCGCCCCGGCGCACGATGCGTCGTCGGGAAAACGTTCGATGTCCGCGACGACGGTATCCCGCAGCACCCGCACGCCAAGCGCCATGCCGGCCGGGAGTTCCGCCCTTTCGCCGGGCGGCCGCAGGCTGAAACGAAACTCGTCGGGGGCGTGGTTTTTCACCCAGTATTTCGCCCGGAGTATCCTTTCCCTGAGGGCGGGAATCTGCTCCTCCCGCGGCCCGTCCTCTTTTCCCCCTCCGGCGGATTTTTTGAGGGCGGCAATGGTCTTCTCCGTGTCGCCGCCTGAAATCTGGACCAGGCTGCAGAGGTGGCGGAACGGCGCCTGCCATGGCATGACGCCCGGCATGAGCGTTTTGCCTTCAGGGGAAACGGCGGTCTGCGAAAGCTCGTAGATGCGCCGTTCGCGCCGGTACGCCGCTTCGTCTTTGGCGTCTTCCATCTTCCACGCTATGCGTTCCGTTCTGTCGTAATCTTCGTAGGTTTTAATGACGTCAAGATCAAAGGAGATGGTGAATTCGGTGTTGGGCCTGGTTCCGGCAAAAAGGTAACGGGCCACCTCGGGGGTATACACTTCCAGAACGTCTTGCAGATCAATTACAACGCCTGTGGAACTGGAAATTTTTCCCCCAAGTCCCTTGATGCCGATAAAGTCATAGGCAAAGGTAACAGGAGGCTCCCGGCCGTACACTTCCCCGCATATATGGCGGGCGGTGTCGAAGGAACCGCCCCGGCTGTGGTGATCCTTGCCGGCCGGCTCAAAATCCACCTTTTCGTATTCCCAGCGCATGGGCCAGTCCACCCGCCAGTTGAGCTTTACCCCTTTCGCCGTGCGTATGTCCGCCGTTTCGCTGTGGCCGCAGGCTTCGCAGTGATAGGAAAGGCCCCACTCGCCGTCCCATCCGTCCACGGCGGTTTCATCTTTGCCGCATGAATCGCAGAACACGCTTACAGGCCACCATTCTCCCTGAATCTTGTGCCCGTCGTCGCGGTACTTGTCGAGGATGGCCCGCAGTTCTTCCCGCTTTTCAAGGGCCCGCCTTATTCCTGCGGCGTAGGCTGAGGCGCGGTATCTTTTGGCCTGGTAGAGGTACTCCGGGTATATTCCCATAACGGGCATCATGCTTTCCACGTCAATTTCATGATGCCTGGCGTAGCTTTCGTCGCGGCTCCAGGGATCGGGCACCATGGTAATGGGAAAGCGGAGGTACTTTTCAAGCTCCTCCTGGCCGGGCATGTTTTTGGGGATCTTGCGGAACACGTCGTAATCGTCCCATGAGTAGATAAAGCGCACCTTTTTGTCCTGGTCACGCAGCGCCCGCACCACAAGATCCACCGACATGATCTCGCGGAAATTGCCTATGTGCACCGTGCCCGACGGGGTAATTCCCGCGGCGCAGGTGTAGAGGTCTTTTTCGCCTTTTTCGCGTATTATTTTAAGCGCGGTTTCATCGGCCCAATGGTACGCCGTTTTTTCTTCCGCTCCCTTTTCCTTTCCCATGGCCAAAGTATACCGGAAGGGAAAAAGCCGGACAAGTAGACCACGGACAGACACAGGCCAACACGGACACCATACAAATTTGAAACCAAAAGTCCGGTTTTGTCCGTGAGGTCCGTGGTTAATTCTTGCATTCCGAATTCAAAACAACCACGGACAGACACGGACCAACGCGGACAAAAAAGAAAGAAGAAATTTACCGCAAGGTCGAAAAAGTCGAAGAAGTTGAAGAATAAAGAGAAGAAAAACCGCGGAGTTGCACGGAGGAACACGGAGTTTCCGAAACAAATCTTTTCTTGACTCCGTGTAACTCTCAGGCAATGCGCTCTGCGCATTGCCCGTCCTCCGCGGTTAAAAATTCTTCCAAAACCTGGTAATTTCCTGGTATATGAAAGTAAACGCCGGCGCCCTGCATGCGGCGCGGTTCCATTTTTTCCGGGGCATGTGTTATATTTATAGGGAGGATGAATCTGTACCGGCCTGTTTCCATAGGCTCCCTTGAGCTTCCCGGGAATCTGTTTCTCGCCCCGGTGGCAGGTTTTTCGGGCCGGGCCTTCCGCATGATCTGCGTTGAGGAAGGGGCGGATTTCAGTTATACGGAACTTGTTTCCGCCGAAAGCCTGATACGGAACCCGGCGGGCCCCGTAAGGGTCCTGCTCCGCAGGGGCGGCAACGAACGGCGTTATGCCGTGCAGCTTTTCGGTTCCGATCCCCTCCGTGTCGGAGAGGCGGCGGCGCTTCTTGCCCCCTGGCGTCCCGACGCGGTGGACATCAACGCCGGGTGCCCCGTTCCCAAGGTTGTCAAGACGGGAGCCGGGTCGGCGCTGATGAGGAACCCGTCCGTCCTGGGGCGCATGGTGGAAGAGACGGTCAGGGCTTCGCGGGAGCGTCTGGGGGGCGCGCCTGTAACCGTCAAGATGCGTTCCGGCTGGGATTCGTCTTCGGTGAACTACGCCGAATGCGCCCGTATCGCGGCCGGGGCCGGGGCCGCCATGATAAGCCTTCACCCAAGAACCCGCGCCCAGGGCTACGGCGGCAAAAGCGACTGGTCCCATATTGCCGATCTTGTTTCCCGCCTCTCCGTGCCGGTAACAGGTTCGGGGGATCTTAATACGCCGGAGGACGCCGGGCGCATGCTCCGGGAAACAGGCTGCGCCGCCGTGATGTTTGCCCGCGGGGCGGTAGCGAATCCTTTTGTTTTTTCCCAGACGCGGTCCCTGCTTGTTTCAGGCGTCTGGCGGCCCGCCGCCCCGGAAGACAAAATACGGTGCGCTTTCCGCCAGCTCAGGCTGCTCGCGGAGGAGGCGGGGGAAAGGAGCGCCTGCCTCATGATGCGCAAGCAGTTCTGCGCCTGTACCAAAGGCGGCCCGGGCGAAGGCGGCATTCCCGGAGGGGCCGCCCTGCGGAACCGTCTGGTTCACGCGGGGACTATTGCGGAATACCGGCAGGTATTTCATGATGCGGGTATGGAAATCTAGGGAACCTATTTAAGGAAGGAACAGCAATGAATATACTGAAAAGGCAATTCCGTTACCGGCAGTACGGCGCGGTTTTCTGGATCATAGGGATTAATATCCTCGTATTTTTGGGCGGAATGCTTCTGGGACAGCCGCTTGTGAATTTCTTTTTGGGCATGACTCCCAATTTTGTAAGGCACGGCTGGATCTGGACCTTTGTTACCTACATGTTTGTCCACGGCGGGGTGAGCCATATCCTCTTTAATATGCTCGCCCTTTTTGTCTTTGGCCTTCCTGTGGAGCGGCAGACGGGAAGCCTGGAATTTGTCCTCTTTTATTTTATCACGGGAATTTTGGCGGGTTTTTTTTCTTTTCTGGTGTATCTCTTCATGGGCGCCGGGGGGGTACGCCTTATAGGGGCAAGCGGGGCCGTTTTCGCGGTGCAGCTTGCCTACGCGGTGTTCTTTCCCCATTCCGTTATTTACCTGTGGGGCCTGCTTCCCCTCAGAGCTCCGGTGATGGTGCTGGGCTTTACCGGGCTTGAGATTTTTTTAATGGTGACAGGCATGGGGGGAAACGTGGCCCACATGACCCATCTTGCCGGTTTCGCCGTTGCGTGGGTTTACTTCCTGATCCGTTTCGGCGTGAACCCCTGGAAGAGGCTTACGGGAAGGTGAACGGGCCGGTTTTGATCTCTGACAGTAAAAGGGCGGACAGGATTGCAGGGCGGAAGGAATTTCAGGCCGGGGCCGTGTCCGGCCGATATTGAAGTATGCGCGCCTTTCTTTTATTCTGCCTTGCGCTGTCCGGCCCCGCGCTGTGCGCCCAGTGGATACTGCCCGGCGGCGGGGCGGAGATGCTGCGGGGCAGGGTAAAGATAGCCCTTGAGCCGGTTTACGGTTTTTATGTTGAAGACGCCTATCCGCTTGACGCCGTGACGGTACGGCGGCGGGCGCTGGAAGAGGCGGCGGTGTTTTATTCCGCCATGATCTACGGGTGGTCCTTTCATTATGAAATAGGAGAGCGGGCCAGGGGCATAGCGGAGAATTTTGAGCTTACTCCCCTGGGCAGTATTCGCTGGGGGGACCCGGCCCTCCGCGCCACGGACGCGAGGCTGGAAGACATGCAGTTTCTGCTGTGGACCGATTACCGGCTTACGGAGGCCCAGATGCGGCGCATGGCGATGTGGCGTTCGGGGACCGCGAGAAACGCCCAGGCGATAGGGCACGGCCCCCTTGGCGGGCCTGTGGAAACGGGCGACTGGATGTCCATAAAACGTTCCGCCCTTGAAGACGCGGCCAGGGCGGCGGTGCGGGCCATGCTGCGGGGCAGTGAACGGAACCGCCCCAGGGAGGCGGAAGGTTTTGTCAGCCTTGCTTCCTTTCCGGTTTTTTTTATGGACGACGGCAGATGGGCGGCGAACGCCAAATTCAGGGTTCTTCAGGTGACCGAAATTGTTCCCTTTGCCGCTTATTGAATCCGCCCTGTCTGCCGATAATGAATAACATGCCCCATACCCCGCGCTTCCGTGAAATCAACGGAACCCCTTTGCCCTTCATCCTGCTGCTGATAGTGATCCTGTCGCTGGTGGCGCTCTTTGTTCTTCCGTTTGCGGCCGGGGCCGAAACGCCGAACATACAGTCGCCGGAAAACGGCCTGGAAGCGGTCCCGGGAGAAATGCCCTGGCCGGCCCGGCTTTTTCCCGCGTCGTATTTTACCGAAACCATCAACGCGGCCGCGGCGCGGGAAGCCTCCCGGCTCTACTGGGCGCCTACGGAAGCCGAACACGGCGCCAGGACCGCCCTGTACAGCGGCAGCCTTTCCATCCTCCTTAATAACGACATACTCGCCTTTTACGGCCATCCCCTTTCGAAAAACATGGGGATTCTGGGCCGTTTTTCGCCCGAAGAACTGGACGGGAAACTCGGCGAACTTGCGGAAGAATACGCGGCGTCAAGCGGCGGGCGGGGGATAAAGCGGGCCTTCTACATAATTTACGGAACCGTGTGGCCCGGAGGCGACATAGGGATCTTGCGGGAAGACGTTCTGCTTAACTACATTGAATACGCCCGGGCGCGCGGCATACTGGTTTTCCTTGATCATCAAATCGGGAAGTACCATCCGGTCGATTCGCTCAAGCGTATGCTGCCCTATCTGAAATACCCCAATGTTCATCTGGCCCTTGACCCGGAATGGCGGACTACCAAACCCATGCAGGAAATAGGGACGGTAACGGCGGAAGAACTAAACGAGGCCCAGCGGGTAATGGAAAACTACCTGGTGGAAAACAGGCTCCCCGGAGAGCGGATGCTGGTGATTCACCAGTTCAACAGGCGGATGATTTCAAACCGGAGCCAGGTACAGAGCGGTTTTGCGAAGGTACGGCTTGTTCACTGCGCGGACGGATTCGGCCCGCCCAATCTGAAAAGATCGTCCTACGCCGATAACGCGCTGGCCTCAAACATGCCCATCAAGGGATTCAAACTGTTTTACAACTTCGACATTCCCGGGGCGGGCTACGACAATCCGCTTCTTACGCCGCAGGAAGTCTACACCCTCAGTCCCCGGCCCTATATCATCATGTACCAGTAATAATCGTCACTGGCGGTAAAACCGCGTCACAAACTCGGAACGGTCGGGCTTCTGGTTGTAATTTGATTCGGAAGCCGGCCTCCGCGTCGCCTGATCCACGATGTACTTTCTGGCTATTCCGCGGGTAAGATTTATCTGGCTCTGGTTTTCCAGGAATTCGAAGGGAGTGGTGTGCCTGATGTTCTTTGACACCCCGTCGCTGTTTTGCAGGGAAAGCTGTATTTCGATGGTGTTGTTGGTAACTTTGTAGGTGCCGTTTCCCGTATACTCGCTTTCATAATCCTTGGGGTTCCTGATGTCGTTGAAACCTCCCCCAGAAAGCGCCCGGTTGGCCCTGAAATACACCTCCACAAACTGGTCCGTTACGGCAAATTTCCTTACCCTGATGGTTCCGTCCGCGCCGAACTGAAACACGATGGTTCCTGTGGCGTTGGCCCAGACTCCGACTATGGGGTTCCTTGGATCGGCGGGCGTCGCATTGGTCCGTACCGCCTGGTTTTGGGTCCCCCGGCGGCGCGCCGCTTCCTCGGCCGCGAGGCGGCGGGCTTCCTCTTCTTCCGCGGCTCTGCGGCGGGCTTCTTCTTCCTCCGCCCTGAGCCGGGCCTCCTCGGCAAGGCGCGCCTCCTCGGCGAGCCGGGCCTCTTCGGCAAGACGCGCTTCCTCGGCAAGACGGGCCGCCTCCCGCGCGTTATTACAGGCGGTACATCCCACCAGTATTCCAAGAACCAGGAGCAGCACAACCGCAACCCCGATAAAAACTAATCCAACCTTTCTCTTCTGCAAAATAAGACCTCCTGCCTGTTTTGAGATTGGCTCAAATTGAGGCGATTTCAAAATACCTGATTTTTACATCATGTC
>JAISEB010000320.1 GCA_031264395.1 Treponema sp.
ATGGCGGTCATGTCATAGTCCGCGGGACCGGTGTACTTGGTCTGGACTCCCAGCATCTCGCCCGCGGCGCTAAGGCCGATCTTGTGATCGTAGAAGTATTCAAGGTTCCCCAAACAGTAAACACCAATGTAGAGATCGCCCGAGGCGTCCGAAGCGGAACTTGTTCCGGCGGCGCTTGTACCGCCTCCCCCGCAGGCGGCCAGCGCAAAAATCACGGCGCAGAGCAGCGCCATTCCTGTTACTTTTTTCATCTCATTCCTCCAGTCTTAAAATGTTTCGGGACCGGGCTTAGGCCCAATCCGTATACCTTCCCTTAAACGGGAATACTACCTGTATGTGATGATCTCTCCCTGGCACATCATCAGCGCCCGCGCGTCAGGCGCTATGACAGCCAGCCGATCCTTAAATTCCTGGGGATTCCCCAGATGTTCGGCAAAGGTCCAGAAATGGCAGGGAATAACCGCCTTGGCGCCGCAGTCTTTTGCAAGCCGCGCCGCCTCCGCCCCGTTCATATTGTCGTTGGCGCCGTTAACCGGCGCAATCAGCAGATCCGGCTTATAGTCAACGGCGCGCTTCATGGATTCCGGCACATAGGCGGTATCTCCGGTAAGATAAATTTTGATTCCTTCCATTTCGATAAGTACACCTATCGGATCGGGAACCATGTCGCCGTGATCCGCATACACCGCTTCCAACCTAAGACCGTCCCGGGTAAAGGTGTCGCCTTTGTTGAAGACACGGTACGATGACGCGGGAACATCAAGGGCCTTGACCCGTTCAATGCATGACGACGGAGCCAGAAGCAGCGTTTTTCCGTTATTGAGAATGGCCGGCATCGCGTCTATATCGAGATGATCTTCGTGGAAGTGGGTAACGGCCAGAATATCCGGACTAAATTCTTCGGGAGCGGCGACGGAAGCCATGAGCCGCTTGAATCCCCATATCCGTTCCACCGAATCGGTTAAGTAGGGATCCGCCGCAAGAATTGAATTCGCGCTGTCCTTGAATACAAAACCGGCCTGTCCAAGCCACCCTACGGCAATGGTTCCCGGCTCAACGGTACAGGACCGAAACGAAGTCCAGAAAGACGTAACGGGAACGGTACGCGTCATGCGCGGGTTCCCCCTTCCAGCGCCCTGGATTCAAAGTTCTGCCGGCTTACCAGCTGGGCGGTCATGCCGCCGTCTATCAGGATATTCGCACCGGTACAGTAGCTTGCCTCATCGCTTGCGAGAAACACCGCGGCGGAAGCAATTTCTTCCGACGTGCCGGGCCTTCCCGCCGGAATGTTGGAAGCCCAGTAGTTTTTACATTCTTCCTTGTCCGGGGCGGCGTTGATAAGATCCTGCCAGATTTGAGTGTCGATAAGGCCTGGCGAAAGGGCGTTCACCCGTACATTGCGGGACGCGTATTCCACGGCAAGGGATTTTGTCATCCCCACAACGCCCCATTTTGCGGCGTCGTAGGGCGCCGCTTCGGGGAGTCCCGCCACGGTATGAACCGACGTGATATTGATAATGCTGCCGCCGCCTGTTTTCAGCATTTCCGGAATACCGTAACGGCAGAAAAAGAAGGTTCCCCTGAGATCGGTGTTGATTACCCTGTCCCAGTCTTCTGTCGCGGTTTCCGCAAAGGGCTTTACAAAATTCACCCCGGCGTTGTTAACGATAATATCCAGCCGGCCGTAGGTTTCTACGGTTTTCCGCACGGCCTTTATTACATCTGCCTCTATCGAAACATCGCACTCCACAAAGAGCGCCTCTCCTCCGGCGGCCTTAATCTCGCTGGCCGTATCTTCGCCGCCTTTGCCGGGACGGATACAGGTAACCACCCTGGCACCCTCCCGGGCAAAACGCAGCGCAATTGCTTTTCCAATGCCTGTCCGTGTTCCGGTTACAATCGCAACCTTTCCCTGTAGCCTCATGTATCTCTCCTTCAAATGATTGTGAACCCGCCGTATGCCTTTCCCGTATATTACCGTTCCATGGCAAAAGACAGGGTCCATTCGTAGGAACCGTAGGGTTCCAGAACACTGTACCGGTTGTGTATCCTTGCCAGATCGGGCCTGTCGTGGCTGCCTGAGCAGGGTTCAAATGCAAAATTATACAGGCTGTTTAAATTACCCCAGTTAAACCAAATACCCAGATAGGGAAGTTTATCCGGGGAATAACAAAACCGCAGGCGGCTGCCATCTTTGTAGGTATAGGTACACCAGCCTTTTTCCGCGGGCTTGTTAAAGAATATTTTGTAGTTTGATTTGTCATTGTTTCCGGGAGTAAGTCCGCTGTCTTCCTTCCAGACAAAGGGATCGCAGTACTTGCCTCGCTTTCCCGACTCGTCAAACATCAGCGTTGCCGGTGAACCGGCGGGAAATTCCGTTTCGATTACCGCCCCTTCCTCCGCCGCAATCATACAGTGAGCGCCGTACAAAAAATCAAATTCAAAAGCAGTGTTGTTAACCGCTTTGTAATCAATTACCAGATTGCCGTCTTTTGAAGCGATACATTTGTCCAGCCGGTAGCCAAACCGGGGACTATATACCGTCATGTGTATATCGCCGCCGCCGTTTTCATATTTCCACTCGAGTCCGCAGACTTCGCCGTGATCGGGAAGTTCCGTACCCTGCCAGGGAAAACGGCCGCTGTAATATTTGTCGCAGGTGGGAAACATATCGTCAAACGCGCTGCATTCGGCGGCTACATAATTCCCGGCATATTCCAGTTTTTTATAATTTTTTCCCGGAGCCTGGGCAAGCAGTTCCCTGCCTGTTTTGTTATCTTTAAGAGAAGCGAGTTTAGCCCCGAATTTGGGCAGAAACAATCCGGTAAGGACACCGGTATTAACTTCGAGAGCGTGAACATCCTTATAGGTTGATTCTTTTATTTCCATCCTGTACCCACTTCATAAAAATTAAGAGATACGCGTCATGCGCCTTCAAACAATGGTAAATCCCCCGTCTACAACCAATGTCTGTCCGGTAATATTGGCCCCCGCCGGAGTCGACAACAGCAGCATGGGACCGAACATATCAAGAGGAACGGCAATTTCCCCCCGGGGGATTTTTTTTAAGAGGTTTTCGACATACCCTT
>JAISEB010000043.1 GCA_031264395.1 Treponema sp.
TTTGACACGGCGATAGACGCGGCCCAGATTCGCTGCGAAGTACAATACGGCCATCTCCTGCGGAACACCCACAAGAATCTTCCCCATGACCGGGCAAAATTTGAAATCTGCGCCCACAAATGGGTTTCCCTGGAAGAGACGGGCGGCGGCGTGGCCCTTCTTAACGACAGCAAATACGGCCACGATGTAGAAGGCGGCCGTGTCAGGCTTACCCTGCTCCGTTCCCCCACCGCCCCCGACGAAGACGCGGACAGGGGAGAACAGCGCTTTACCTATTCCATCCTGCCTTTTACCGGAAGTTTTGGTGAATCCAGGGTGGTCCGCGCGGGGTACGAGCTTAACGACGGCGCCGTTGTGGAATGTAATACCGCCGCGCCGGACCCGCGTGGCAGGGCCGCAAAGGGCGGAACAGGGGATTATTCTTTCTTTTCAATTGACGCAGGCGGAATAATCGCCGAAAGCGTAAAGATCCCTGAAACAGAAAAGGGGAAGGTCAAAAGCTGCGTCATCCGCCTGTACGAAAGCCTCGGCGGAAAAGAACGGGCGCTGCTGCGTTTTTCCCGGAACATCGAGTCCGCGTACCTTACGGACATGCTCGAAGGAAACTCCAAACCCCTCCGGTTTTCGGAAAAAGAACTTGTCCTGCAGTTCAGGGCCTTCGAAATCAAGACCGTCCTGGTACATTTCAGGTAACCCACGCCGGCAACCCGCTGCGGATGTCGTTGCCATAGGCCATTTCCCGGACCCGGACTTCTTAAAATGGCGGTGGGATAACTATAATGGACTGTAGGCAAATAGATGGACGTATTAACTCCTGAACAGCGCCATAAAAATATGTCGCATATCAGAAGCAGTGGTACGTCTATTGAAATTTCATTGCGCAAAGCGTTGTGGCGCGAAGGCCTCCGTTACCGGAAAAATTACAACAAATTGCCGGGGAAGCCGGACATTGCCATAACAAAATACAAGATTGCCGTTTTTTGCGACGGCGAATTATGGCATGGCAAGAACTGGACAGACAAGAAGAAAAAAATTAACACGAACAGGGATTATTGGATTCAAAAAATTGAGCGGAATATAGCCCGGGACACTGAAAATGAAAAGAGGCTTGAAAGTATGGGCTGGACCGTTATCAGGTTTTGGGGGAACGAAATAAAAAAGAACCTTGCGGATTGCGTAAATGAAATTAAAGAAACCATTTATGAAATAGAAAATGGCATATACGGCATAGAATATAATGAACCCATTGATTTAATGGCGGCAGAAGATGACCCTGAGTATACTGCCGGTAACGGATAATTCGGGGTTTCCGGGGTTCTTGTTTTTTAATTGCTGTACAGACGGTTTCTTCTCCTCCCCGCCCGTTGAACGGGTTCGCCAGTTTCCCTTTGGATAATCCTCGAATAATATCGAAAAAGAAAAAAATAACCGCAAAAAACGCATGTTTTTCTTGACAAGTCACAATTCCAATAGTATGTTTAGGTTCAAATGTATCAAAAACGATAATAATGGGGAAAAATGTGGAAAACACGGAATATTCAATAGCCGTGGATCTGGGCGCCAGCGGGTCAAAAATGGCGGCTGTACGGGTGCACAGCGGTGTTGTCAGCCTGGAAGACATTTATACGTTCCCCAATGTCCCGCTTAATCTGGGGCCCGGCCTGTACTGGGATATCTTTGATCTTTACCGGAATATTCTTAAAGGGCTTTCGTGGTTTGGCTCAAAATACGGAAAACCAAAAAGCATAGGCATTGACAGCTGGGGCGCGACTTATGGTTTTTTGGATGCTCAGGGACGCCTTGCGGAGCCTGTTTTTCACTACCGCGATACAAGAACCGCCGGGGTTCTTGAAAAACTGTACGGCCGCCTTTCCAAACGGGAAATTTTTACCCTGACCGGCTGCCAGTGCGCCTCCAGTTATACTCTTGTGCAGCTTTACGCCTCGGCGTTGCAGGGGGATGCAATCCTCTCAAGCGCAAAACATCTGGTCCTGCTGCCGGATCTTCTGGCCTATTTTCTTGGCGGCGCCCTTTCGGCGGAGCGGACCATTGCCGGAACCACCGCGATGCTGCAGCCGTCCCAGCGGGACTGGTGCGGGGAACTTCTGTCTGCCCTTGGCATACCGTCCGGTTTTTTGCTGCCCCTGACCGATACCGGCACAATTAAAGGGCGCTTAAGCCCTTCGGTTGCCGGTGAAACAGGACTGGGGGCCGTTCCGATTGTTTCGGCGATTGGCCACGACAGCGCCGCGGCGGTTGCGGCCATTCCGGGTTTTGGCGAAGACGATCTCTATGTCAGCATCGGGACAAATATCAGCATGGGGATATACCAGGACGCCCCGGCCCTGGATGACGCCTTTTATGAAGGGGGATTCAAAAATACGGGCGGCGACGGGGGAAAGATCATTGTGTACCGCGATTTCCCCGCCGCGTGGATGCTGAACCGCCTGTACGCCGAATGGATAAAAACGGACGCGTCCTTAACCTTCAACGATCTTGATGTTCTTGCCTCCCAAACGGAACAAGGGGAATTTTTTGATGTTGAAGATCCCCTGATTCAGGAAGCCGGCGGGGTAATGTCGGAAACAATTGCTTCTCTT
The DNA here is from genome assembly GCA_031264395.1 of Treponema sp. Taxonomy (GTDB): domain Bacteria; phylum Spirochaetota; class Spirochaetia; order Treponematales; family Breznakiellaceae; genus JAIROE01. The sequence continues at coordinate 2,601 of JAISEB010000043.1, forward strand.
GTTGAAAAAACCGGCCGGCCGCCTCCCCGGTCACGGGAGGCTTTCGCGGCAAGCGTCATGAAGAGCGTTGCGCTCTGTGTACGCCGCTACGCCCGGAAGCTGATCCGGCTCCGGGGAAAAGACTTCGACAAAATTTGGCTTATCAGCGGGGGAATACGGTACGGGAATTTGACATCCGCCATTGCAGGCGCGCTGGAAAGACCGGTGTACTCCGGGCTTCCCTACGCAACCCTTCTGGGAAACGCGGTATCCCAATTATACGCGCTGGAAGATTTGGACAGAACCCTTTACGGGGAGAAAAACGCGGGGAATTCTTTTTTTGCGGAAATCAGGCCTCCTTCGCGCCCGGACTGGTCCGGGTACGGAGATTGCGCCATAGATAACAACATACTGCCGTTAAATCGGTGTAGCAACGGAGGATTGCATGGACATCAGTATAATTAAGGACATTCTGCAAGTGTGCCGGCGGCTTGATCAGAAAGGGCTTGTAAACGCCTACGAAGGGAACATATCGGTCCGGCAGAACGGATTAATATACATAACGCCGACCGGTAAAAACAAGGCGTTCCTGGACGAAGAGGCAATCTGCGTGCTGGAAGAAGGCAGCCTTAAACAGATTGGCGGTAAATTTCCCCCTTCTTCCGAAGTGCCCCTTCATGTCAATTCATACCAGACACGGTCAAATATCGGCGCCGTGATACACTGCCACCCCCCATATCTTACGGCCTTTGCCCTGGATCACCGGCCGGTAAAGACCAGCGCGTATCCTGAGATGATGGGTAATTTCAAGGAAATTCCCGTTGCCCCTTACGGGAGGCCCGGAACATCCGATATTTTTGAGCCGGCCCGGAAATACATCGAAAAATACGACGGCGTACTGCTGGCCAACCACGGGATTCTGGTTGTCGGTAAAGACGTGTATGACGCAATGAACAAGGCCGAAGCCATGGAGGCCATTGCGCGGGTTCTGTCCATTGCGGAACAGGTCGGAAAACCGGTGGATCTTCCGGATGACGAATGCGCCTTCTTTCTTGCCAAGTAGCGCCGGAAAAAGGCGGGAAAATACGGAAAAAACAAACAGTTTGTTTGTTCATCAATTTCTTGGAGGATTAGAATGAAGAACAAAAGAACGATTGCGCTGGTACTGCTTGCGGCATTTGCCGTCGGCAGCGTTTTCGCCACCGGAGAAAAACAGGGACAGGCTTCCTCGTCGAGCGCACAGACCGAAGTCAAAATTTTGACATGGACGCCCATTCCCCGGACCATGGAGAAGATGATCGCGGCATTTCAGGCGAAAAATCCCGACATCAAGGTTACATTCAACAATATGAACTACAACCCCCAGTACCTTGCCGCGCTTTCCGCCGGAGCCGGTTCGAACAGCCTGCCGGACATCATTGCCCTGCAGCCCGGTTCCCTGACCCAGCAGTACAGGAACTATCTTATCGATTTGACTCCCTACATGGTTAAATCCTGGGGAGACCTCTGGGCCGACAAATTCTACAAGATCGACGCGGATCAGATGAAACTTGGCAACCCCTCAGGCGACAATTCGGTATACATCGTTCCCTGCGAATCCCAGATCATTGACATATGGTACAACAAGACGCTGTTTGAACAGTTGGGTATCAAGGCGCCTGGCACCTGGGCCGAACTCAAGGCCGCGTCCGCCGCTCTGTCTTCCAGGGGCTACGCCCCGCTGTATTTCGGCGGCGCCGACGGGTGGCAAAAGATCAACCTGTTCCTGATGCTTTCCGAACAGCTTGCCCCCGGAGAAGTTTATACCGCCCAGGAAGGCAGGAGCCAATGGACCAGCGCCGGCATGGTAAGGGTCATGGAAGCATGGAAAGATTTTTATGCCAATGTAGCCCAGGTCGGTTCCCTGTCGAACCTTGCCTATCCTGACGGAGTGGGACAGTTTGTGGCGGGCCGGGTCGGCATGATGGCGCTTGGTTCCTGGTGGCCCCAGGAATTTACCGCTCCCGATGCTCCCCCCAACGTAAAAAACTGGATTTTCGATCACTTCTTCCTTCCCTCCTATAATCCGGGCGGGCAGGCGAGCCCTCCCATCGGCGGGATGGACTTTGGTTTCGGCATCACCAAAAATTCGAAAAACCCGGACGCCGCCTGGCGCGTACTTGAATCTTTTACCGCCGGAGAAGGCATACAGGCGTCGGTGGATGACCTTAATAACCTGCCGGCCGTCAAGGGCATAGCGCCCCAGGCGACAAATATTCTGGCAAGCATCAAAGAACAGATCGGCCGGTACAACGCGGTTCTCGATCAGGCGCGTAACCAGCGGTTCAGCAACCCCGAGGTTGAAACCGCGCTGCAGAATGCCATGGACGGCGTCGCGACAGGACAGCTGTCTTCCCAAGCGGCCCTTCAGCAGGTTCAGGCTGTCCAGAACCGTGTAAACAGATGAAGAACTTCGCCGCAAGCGCGAGCCGAAGGTTCGGCGGGGTAGCAGGCCCCATCGGGTAAAAGGCGCGGAAGGCGGTTCTCCGGCCATAGGCGCGGCAGGCTGTTGTTGTTCCGGGTATCCGGTATTTCAACTGCCTCTGCGCCGCCGCGCTTTGCCTTCCGCCCGCCTTTGGCGTCTTGTTTTTTTAAGAGGAAAAAATGTTGAGAAAAATATTGGGTTCGGGATACTGGTTTTTGGTTCCCGCGTTTGTGTTTTTTTTGTTTTTTATCTTGTATCCCATCATCTTTGTGGTTTCAGGCAGCTTTTTCAGCTGGTCAACCCTGTCCGAAATGAGATTTACCGGCCTGGACAATTACCTTGAAATTATGACCGACCGGGTATTCGGAATTACCATGCGCAACACGGCGTTGTGGTTTTTTATCACCATTTTTGTACAGGCGGCGATAGGCTTTTCCTTGGCGTACATTATTGAAGAAAAACTGATAAACGGAAGGCTCTTTTTCAGAACCCTGTTCTTTATTCCGGTGGTAACTTCGATTGTTGTTATCGCTATTATCTGGTCAAACCTGTATTCCCCTTACAACGGTCCCATCGGCAATTTTCTGTCCAAAATAGGGTTTAAGGGGCCGTTTAATTTTCTTGGGGATGTTCACAATGTCATCTTTGCCCTTATTGTGGTGAATATTTTTGAATGGACCGGCTGGTCCATGGCCCTGTATATTGCCGGCCTGTCGGAAATACCGATCGAAATGAAAGAGGCCGCCCTTATCGACGGAGTCACCGGTTTTCCCCTGATCTGGCGTATATACATCCCGACCCTTTCACACGTACATAAATCCCTTATCATGCTCGGGGTTATCGGATCGCTTCAGACCTTTGCGCTGATCTACAGCATGACGTCAGGCGGCCCCAATTCCGCAAGCGAGATGCCGGCAACCTATATCTTCCGCACGGGCTTTACCATGCAGCGCATGGGTTATGCTTCGGCCATTTCAACGGTAATACTTGTTCTTACCCTGATTATTACGGTCTTCCAGATGACGGTGTTAAAATCCGGAAATTTGACGATCGGAAGAGGGGGAGAAGCATGAACGAAACACGGTTAAAACGGCGGCAGTGGGGTTGGATAATCCTGCTTCTTGCAATTGGATATATCTGGATGATCCCCCTTATCTACATGGTGAGCATGTCTTTTAGAACGCCGGAAAACGCTTTTAACCCGGCGCTGTTCACGCTGCCAATGACGCTGCACAATTACAAACTGGTTCTTACGGAAAATCCCCTGCATGTGCATTTCTTTGTCAGCCTGATCATCAGTCTTGCCAGCGTTATCATTGTTACCCTGGGCGCCGCCATGGCGGCCTTCGGCTTTACCCGGAAGGATGTTAAATTCAAGAAATTTCTGTACGGCGCCCTTCTGGCTACCCTCATGGTGCCCATCAGCGCCATTGTCATACCCCTGACCCAGCTCAACTCGGTCATGGGCTGGCTCAATACGTTTCAGGGCCTGATCTTCCCCTATTCGGCGCTGGGAATTCCTTTCGCTCTGGTTATTCTAAAGGGCTTCATGGACGCCGTTCCCGGTGAACTGGAGGATGCGGCGATGATCGACGGATGCGGAAACTGGCGGCTCTTTTTCAAAATTATTTTATACATGTTAAGGCCCGGCATCATCGTCGTGGTAATCTGGGAATTCATGACCTGCTGGAATGAATTTTTTCTTGCGCTTGTTACAATGTCGGAACAGATGAAAAAACCGCTCCCGCTTATACCGATGCAGTATTCGGGAATGTACTTCAGCAGGCCAAACGCGCTGTTTGCCATTCTGGTTCTTGTTTCAATTCCGATGATTCTGTTTTACGTCATCATGTCAAGAAAATTCATGCAGGGCTTAACGAGCGGCGCCATTAAGGGATAAAATTGTTCCATGAATACGCCAGCGGTTACCGACTCGATTGTACAGAACAGAAGGCGATACCGGCACAACAGGGTCTTGGACATAATCAGGTCAAAGGAGGGAGTTTCCCGTTATGACATTAAAAAGATTACGTCCTACAGCATAGAAACCATTCTGGACATTACCGGCGAACTGCTCAGGGAAGGGTTCATTTACGAAGAGGCGGGCCGCAACGGCCGGATAGGGCGCCGGCCGGTATCCCTGTACATCAATGCCCATGGAGGCTACTTTGCCGGCGTTGAATTCAACAGCCAGCGTATTCAGGGCGTCCTGTTGAATTTTGCCAAAGAGCCGGTTCACGGCGAAATGCTTCCGGTAAGCGCCGATGACGACGCCGCGGTTCTGCTCGAAAAGGTAGAAACGGTTATTGAACGCCTCCTTGCTGCGCGGCCTTCCGGGGGAAAAAAGGTAATCGGCGTTGGACTGGGCCTTCCCGGTTTTTTTGATCCTGAAACCGGATCGGCGATAAGCTATGATTTTTTGCCTTCCTGGAAAGACATACCCATAAAAAAAATAATAGAAGACCGGTTCAGGCTTCCCTGTTTTATTGAAAACAATGTTGCCGTTATCGCCATGGCCTACCGGTGGCTGATGTTCCGTGAAGAGCCGGAAGATTTTCTTTTTGTGTCCATCCGTACCGGAGTACGGATTGTCCCGTGGTACGGCGGCAGGTTCATCTTCGAGGGAAAAAGCTATGTCGGACAATTGGGACACGTTAAAGTGCCCGGTTCGAACCGGCTTTGCAACTGCGGTGAAAGGGGATGCCTCAACGCGGAGATAACCGATCCCGGAATACGGAACAAGATGATAGAGATGATTCTTAACCACCGCATGGCGGGGATTTCCGGCAGGATAAACGGGAATCTGGAATGTTTGAACGTAGATATGCTAAAGGAGGCGGTGCTCGAGAAAGACCCGCATGCCATTGATCTTGTCCAGGATTCGGCGGTTAAACTGGGCCACTGCCTGGGAATGATGGTCGATATTCTGGCCCCCAATGTCATTGTGCTTTCTGGAAAACTGGTAAGCATGGGCGGCATCTTCATGGACGCCGTGGAAAAGGGCATACGGCAAAATACCATAAACGGCAGCACATCCAAGATACGGCTTGTAAATTCCACCCTTGAGGATAATGCCGGAGCATGGGGGGCCGCGGTTCTGGCGCTGCTGCGGAGCTTTGAGTTTGAAACCCTGCAAATTTAAAAACGCGGTTTTCATCCGCTGTTAATCACACAGGAGAGTAGTATGACAACTGTTAAAATTCTGGATGTTCTTAAAGAGATGAGTTCCAAAAAAGAAGTGCTTGTTTCCTTTAATCTTTTTAACAACGCGTCCATCAACGGCGTTTTCAGGGCGGCGCAAAAGGTAAACCGGCCTGTCATGCTGGGAGTTACCGAACGCGATCTTGCCCATTACGGCCTTGAAGAGCTGGTAAAAACGGTACGGATCAAGGCTGAACGGACGGGGGTAATCACCGCCCTTCACCTGGACCACGGAATGAGCCTCGAAGCGGCCGTGCGTTGTATCCGGGCCGGTTTTTCCTCGGTGATGCTTGATCCTTCGGGGCTCGAACCGGAAAAAAGAATTCCGGTAGTCCGTGAAGTAATGGATTTTGCCCGTTCCGCCGACGTAATGGTAGAAAGTATGGTCGGCCAATTGAAACTGGCCCTTGACGACATACAGGGCGAAGGCGTTTCAAAAGAAGAATTAACCGACCCCGTGGAGGCCGCCTCTTTTGTCCGGGAAACGGGAATAGATATTCTGGCGGTTTCCGTAGGCACCGAACACGGCAGCGCCTTCGCGGGAAAAGAAGAAGAAATAGACATGCCGCGGCTCAGGGCCATTGCCGAAGCGGTTCCGGTTCCACTGGTAGTTCACGGCGGCAGCGGCGTTTCCGCCGGCCAGCTGCGGGAACTGCGGAATTACCATGTAGGCAAAATGAATATCGGCGGGGCAATCCGGGTGGCCTATACCAAAGCCGTCATGAAGGCTTTGACGGAGAATCCCTACATGGACATGAATGACGCCGATGCGGCCGGGGAAGAGGCGATCTGTGAAACGGCGGCCGCCAAGCTGCGGATACTAAGCTGCTAAACATGCGCGGCTGTTACGTCGGAATAGACATCGGAACTACCAACACCAAGGCGGCTATCCTCCATACCGACGGAACGCTGGGGCCGCCCCTAAAGGCGGCTACGCCCTTTTACTCCGCGCACGGGGCGGTCTTCTTTAATCTTTCACTATTGGAAAATATAATCGGGGA
>JAISEB010000083.1 GCA_031264395.1 Treponema sp.
AAGAAATTACTGCCATCTCCCGCATATATCCTTGAATTGTAAAACATATACATCCCGCTACGAATATGCGTAAATGAGTGAAGATGCCATTGCATAGGTATCCCATATTCACCAGTATCGCCCGTGTTGTACTTAACCAAATGTGGCTCAAATATTGTAAGTGTTTCACGCTCTTTACTGCGTAATACATCACAGTAATAAGAAGGAACCCACATTTCATTAGGAAGATGCAGTGTGATGCCATTTGCAATGATATAGTCATAAGCGATAGCCACATCTGATCCAAACAAGGTATTTGTATCAAGAGGAACAAGATTTTTCGCATATGTGGCATAATTTTCATTTTCCTTTATAATTAAAATTTTAAATGTCGAAAGATCATTTGAACCTGACAGCGGGTTATATCCTCCAATATTTCTTGCATATACTATTTCGTCAAGCTCCAAATCGCCAACATATCCGTAACTCCTATAAGAATAAAACGGGCTTCTTTCAGTTATACGAAAAGGTAACTCTTGGGCACTTAATAGTATATTGCTTGTCATTATTGTTAATAAACAATAAATTAATCCTTTCACAAGAACCTCATGATTTTTATATTATCTATTTGTTGCATTGTTTTCCATACAACGTCCGCTGGCATGCCAAAATGGATTTCTCTCGCTTTCCCTATTATATCCAACGATTTGCCGGAATTGTATCAAATCCTCATTAGTTTTTCCTATATATTTATCATCAGAAGCTTCATCATACTGCACATCATAATAACTGACATGAAGATGATATGCCCAATAATCGGGTTTCTTTCCTCCCTCATAAGCGCTCCCTCCCACATACGCGACCGCCTGGCCCGGCGATACCGATACCCCGGCTTGAATACCAGGAACATCATCGTCATTTAAATGCGCTATCATATACATGCCTTTGCCGTTCTCATTTGCAAACAGGATGACTTTACCATAGGTAGTATTTGTCCATCCCATACCGACAACCTTCGCATGAATCAACGAACATACAGGAGTGCCTTTATTGCCGGCAAAATCTACCCCTTCGTGATTATACTTTGTATTCCGCTTTTGATCCCAATACTCTTGTCCGAATAAACCGGTAATTCCTGCATAGTTCTGTTACTTTTTCCGCCGTATCATAAAAACCACACCGGCAGCAATAGCTATTCCGGCTACAGCCAGCACTATAGTCAAGGATAACCCGAGTCCCGGCTGTTGTGCAACCGTTTCCTCAACAGGGGTAACTGTAACAGCGTCCCCGTCTCCGGCTGGCGTATCTATGGCAGCAGTTTCCGGCTGTTCGGGAACTGCCTGCGTTAGTTGCGGCGGCGGGTAGTCCATACTGCCGTCCGCCCTGCGGGGCCAGATGACGTTGGCAAGATCGCAGATGTTGGTTTCCAGTAAGTTTTCATATTGTCTGATAAATTCTTCTTTAACCCGCGCCAATGTACCGAATTTCTGTGAAATGTCGTTAATATACATATCAATATATTCACCGTCTACATACAACAATAAAGCAACCTCTTTATCGAGGGAAAAAGACCAGTTGAAATTGGGACTTGCGTTTCTTACCACATATCTTTCCCCTTTCGGCCCATAACAATTAACTGTATATCCGTATTCGGTTTTCTCTATATTTTTTATTAAAAAGCTATAACCGCCAATATATATTAGTGAGTTATAAAACATAGACATACCACTACTAATATGGTTAGGTCTATGAAGATACCATCTCGCAGGAACCCCAAATTCGAACGTATCTTCCGTATTATATTGAAGTAAATGCGGTTCAAATTTTATAAGCGTTTCACGATCCTTGCTACGTAACACGTCACAGTAATAAGAAGGAACCCACATTTCATTAGGACGATGTGCAAGAACCCCGTCAGGATTAATGATTTCTTTATAATTGATAATTATATCTTTCTCAAACAGGGAGATGGTATTAAGCGGAGCAAGCCCCTCTGCGTATGTTCGACAATCTCCGCCAGCACTTAGTCTGATTACAACATTAAAGGTAGATATTTGCACTGATCTCCCTATGTGATAATATTCACCATAATTTTGCGTATATACTACTTCGTCACTTTGAAGAATACCAACCTGCTGCAATGTATCTAAGTCATAATAGGGGATTTCTTTAATTACCCGGCTTGGCACTTCCTGTGCCGTGACCAGCAAACTTCCCGAAATTAACAAAAGCACAATGTTTATGATTTTTTTCATCCTACCCTCTTTATATATAATTAAGCGTTTGTAGCATTATTTTTATCGCGCAGCTTCCACTATTGTGCCAAAACGGATTTTTTTCACTTGGTTTGTTGTATCCTATAAGATTTCCAAAACGTATGTATCCATCGGGGAATCGCAGAAAATATCGTTGTCGCTTTCCGCGTCGTATTTCTTAAAGTAGTTCTCAAACGCCAGCATGTTTTCTTTTTCCGGTTCCCCGTTGTCAAGGCTTTGCTGCTTTATATAATACGTTTGCCCGTTATGGGTAAATTCCAGCAGTTCCTGGATTTGCCGTTCCGGCTTGTAATCAACCAATGCTCATTTCCTTTTTTCTGTATGTTTTTCCGGAAATTATACCATGTTTTTTGACTTGTGCAAGGAAAATTCCGGAGATTTCGTCAAAGCGTTTCCGGCGCGCAGAGCCTGCCGCCGTACAGCTCTTTGGGATAGACGGCAATCCCCAGCTTTTTCTCGATCTTCGCAAGGCGCCTGAGTTCTTCTTCGCCGCCGAAACTCGCCATAACGCCGCGTTTACCCGCCCGCGCCGTCCGGCCCGCCCGGTGAATGTAGGTTTCTTCGCTTTCCGGTACGTCCAGGGCGACAATGTGGCTTATCCTGTCGATGTCAAGCCCGCGGGCCGCCAGATCGCTTGAAACAAGTATCGGTATGTTCCCGTTCCGAAAGCCGTCCACGGCGGCCTTGCGATCCTTCTTGTCCATGTCGCCCCACAAACCCGCGGCGGCAAGATGGCGGTACTGGAGCCGGGAAACGATCCGCCCCACCTGTCCCGCTCTCGACGTAAATACCAGCGTCCTGGCCGGTTTAACGGCGGCGATAAACGAGCAGAGCAGAGACAGCTTTTCCCGTTCCTCGGCAAAGAACGCCCAGTGCTCTATGTTTTTTCTGAGTATGTCGTTTTCTTTTTGGGTGATGATCTCCCAGCGCGCGGCCGGCGTAAGGGAAAAAAGCCGTTCCCGGTTTTTCGCGGAGAACGTAGCCGAACAGGCGACAGTCCGGCGCTCCGCAAGGAGCGCCGGATTGCCACCGGCCGAAGGTTCCGGTCCCGGAACCTTCGGCCGCTCCGGGCCGGGCGGCGTTCCCTGCGGGAACGCCGCCCGGCACAGTTCGGCCGTTTCAGGAAAAAGCTCATCCGCCATAAGCCTGTCCCCCTCGTCGAGCACGAGATACCGCAGCGCCTTAAGCGAAAGCTTTTTCATCCGCACAAGCTGCAGCACCCTGGCGGGATTCCCCACAACCACAATGGGCCTGAGCTTTTTAAGGGAATCGATCTGCCTGTTAAGAGGCGCCGAGCCGATCACCAGCGCCGCGCGGGGAACAGGCGGAATGGTGTCCCCGGCGGGAGCGTTCCCGGAAAGAATCCCGCCAAAGGCCGCCGGCAGCAGCGCGTCAAATTCTTTTTTTATTTGGGAGGCAAGCTCGTAGGTCGGGGCGAGAACAAGCAGTTCCGGGCCGGGCTGACGAAAGCCCTGCCGGGAACCGGCGGGGCTTTCGCCTGACGGCAGGCCGGCGCCGAAAGCTTCGGTCCCGGCCTGCCGGCTGAGCTTCCGGAGCAGCGGCAGCGCGTAGGCAAGGGTTTTGCCGGTACCGGTCGGGGAACTGAACAAAAGATGTGAGGAAGACGAAGCGGGGCCTTTAGCGGCTGCGGAACTTTCGTCAGTCATGGAATCTTCTACGGCAGCCTCATGACCTTTGGCTGCCGCTGAGCCTTCATCGGACGTACGCAGCAAGGCGGGAATAACAAGCCGCTGGATTTCCGACGGCTCGTGTATGTTCCGCGCGGCAAGGTTCGCGGCAAGCTCCGCCGTTATGCCAAGTGTGGTAAAGGTCATCGCACGCGCTTCATTATTTCCGGGGCTTCCCGGTAAATGTCAAGGAGTTTTTCGGTAAGGCTCTCGACAGTCCAGCCCCGGGCGTGGCGGCGGGCTTCTTCGGCCTTTTTCCGGTACAGTTCCTTATCATCCAACAGATCCAAAACCCGGTCCCGGAATTCGGCGCGGTCGTTTTTTACCATAAAGCCCCCGTTGTCACCGCCCATAACCTGAACCGTACCGAGTACGCCGATGGCGACCACGGGAATTCCCGACAGCATCGCTTCAATCGTCACCAGCCCCTGGGTTTCGGTCAGCGAAGGCAGCAGGAAAATGTGGGAGATTCCGTAAAGCAGGGATAACTCCGAACGTTCCAGATAACCGGTAAACACGCAGGAGCCTTCGACGCCGCAGCGTTTCGCCTCATCCCTGAAATAATCAAGGTAGGGGCCGTTGCCGGCAATAACCAGCGCCAGGCCGGAATGTTTCGCAAGCAGTTCGGGAAACAGTTCAATAATAAAGCTGATGTTTTTTTCCTTTGAAACCCGGCCCGCAAAGAGGAGCAGCCGCTTTCCTTTTATGGCGGGATATTTTTTTTCCATACCCGCCCTGAATCCGTCAAGCTCTTCCCCGCTGTGGCTGAACAGGACCGGATCCACCCCAGTGGGAAGCCGCCGGGTTTCCTTCTTTACCCCGTAAGTTTTCACCATCTCTTCAATGGGGAGGGTCGGTACAATAACAAGGTCGGCCTGCTTTAACAGGTATTTCTGTCCCTTCCGCACCACAAAACGGAGCACGCCTTCCGGTACGTACGGAAAATAGTTGATTGCGTAATCTTCCCAGATAGTGTGAAACGTATACACCGCGGGAACGCGGCGTTTTTTCGCGTAACGGAAACCGAAATCGGCGATAAGGAATTCCGTGTTGACATGAACCACATCGGGCGAAAAAGCGTCAAGCTCTTTTTCCACCCATCCGCGCTTGCTGAGTTTGGCCGCCCGGTCTTCGTTTGAAAAAAAAACCGAACGGGACGGCACCCGCAGCAGCTTGAGACGTTCCCTCGCGGGATCCTCCGTCCCGGCGCCGCCGGCAATACGCTCCGCCATTGAAGCAACCGGATATTCGGAACAGACTATCATCACCTCGTGTCCGGCCCTGACCAGGGCAAGGGAAAAAGTATCCACCGAGACGGTAACGCCGTTAACTCTGGGCCAGTACGCGTCGGTAAACATCGCAATCTTCATTTATAAAAGTATAAACCTCTGGCATAAAATCATCAATCCTGTTAGTATTTTGCTATGATACAGATCGGCGTTGTTTTTCTGATTGTTTTTCTTGCCATCATGACCGGTATTGGAATCTGGGGTATGAAAAAAACAAAGAACCTGGGGGATTTTTTCCTCGGCGGAAGGACCCTGGGTCCCTGGGTTTCGGCGATTGCATACGGAACCTCGTATTTTTCGGCGGTGATCTTTATCGGCTTCGCGGGTACCCAGGGCTGGCAGTTCGGCCTTGCCTCGCTGTGGATAGCCCTGGGAAACGCGATCATCGGCGCGGGAGCGGCGTGGATTGTTCTTGCCCGGCGGACCAGGCGGATGACCCAGAACCTTGACGCGATGACGATGCCCGAATTCCTCCAGGAACGCTACGGGGCCAGGCACCTTAAACCCGTGGCGGCGTCGGTTATTTTCTTTTTTCTTTTGCCGTATTCGGCTTCGGTGTTCAAGGGCCTGGGCCATCTTTTCGAAGCGGTTTTCGGCATTCCCTACGACATCGCCCTGCTTGTCATGATAGCCTTCACGGGAATCTACCTGATCCTCGGCGGTTACTTTGCGATAGCGGTTACCGATTTTATTCAGGGGATCATCATGTTCGTCGGAGCCGCGGCGATGATCCTCGTTATTTCCGGCAAGGGCGGCGGGCTGGTCGAGATGATCGGGAAAACCGCCGAAGCGTATACGGAACACAAGGCGTATATACCGCCGGAACAACGTACGCTTCTGGCCGTAGCGAGCCTCGTGTTTATGACCAGCTTCGGTACCTGGGGCCTTCCCCAGATGACCCAGAAGTTCTACGCGATTAAAAACGAAAGGGTGATTTCCAAGGCGGCGATTGTTACCACGATTTTCGCCCTGATGATCGGCGTCGCCGCGTACCTTACCGGCGCGTTCAGCCACGTGTTTTTCGACCCCGCCTCGGTTCCCAAAACCGCCTCGGGCGGCGTCGCCTACGACCTGATCGTTCCGGCCCTGCTTACCGGCCAGCTTACCGGGAATCTGCAGATACTGCTGGTTCTTATTCTGCTGCTGGTCCTTTCCGCTTCCATGTCCACGCTTTCTTCGCTCGTGCTGGTTTCTTCCAGTTCCATAGCCATCGACCTGTACCCTTCCAGGGTGGATACCAAAACCGGGAAAGACCGCTCGGTGGCGATGATGCGTTTTCTTTCGGCGATCTTTATCGTCATTTCATATTTTATTTCCCGCTTTCAGATCAGCATTATCGTGTATCTTATGTCCTTAAGCTGGGGAGTCGTGTCGGGAGCCTTTGCCGCTCCGTACATACTGGGTCTTTACTCAAAGCGGGTTACCAAAGCGGGAGCCTACGCGGGACTGCTTACCGGAATGGCGGTGATGATCGTTCTCTTTTTCGCCCTCGGATCCTCCCGGTCCCCGCTGGCGGCGTCAATCGCGATACTGGTTCCGTTTATCGTCGTCCCGGCGGTGTCCGCCTTTACCCAGCCGCCCGCCAAAGAACTGCTTGACAAGGCCTTTGGGGGAGTGCGATGAACGTACAAACGGCCCTGCTCGGCGACGAGGCCCTTGCCCTGGGAGCGATCCACGCCGGCTTAAGCGCCGCCTACGGGTATCCGGGGACGCCTTCAACGGAGATAATGGAATACCTCCAGGCCGAGGCGGAAAAACAAGCCGGAGCGGCAAAGCAGGCCGAAGCCGCGGTGGTCCCGGACTTTACCGCCCGCTGGTGCGTCAACGAAAAGACCGCCCTTGAGGCCGCGCTGGGGGTTTCCTTCGCGGGCCGCCGCGCCCTGGTTACGATGAAACACGTGGGGCTTAACGTCGCCGCCGATCCGTTTCTCAACGGGGCGCTTCTGGACATCAGGGGAGGCCTCGTGATCGCCGTCGCCGACGATCCGGGCATGCACAGTTCCCAGTGCGAGCAGGATTCCCGGTTTTACGCGGCTTTCGCGATGGTTCCCTGCCTGGAACCCCGGAGCCAGCAGGAAGCCTACGACATGGCCCGCGAAGCCTTTGCGCTTTCGGAACGTTTTCACGTGCCGGTTCTGATCCGCCTTGCCACGCGGCTTTCCCACGCCCGCTCGTCAATCAAAACGGAGGCGCCGGAAGATCCGAATCCTCCCTCCAAAACGGACCACAAAAGCGGCTGGATGCTGCTTCCCGCACACGCCCGGAAAAACTACGCGGCCCTTATCGAAAAACAGAAAGACCTCGAAGCCTGGTCGGAAGGCCACGCCGAAAAAACCGGGAACGTTCCGCGGAACCCCAAAAGGCTCCGTTTGCCGTTATCACGTCCGGCCTGGGGGGGAACTACTACGAAGAAAACCTTCCCGACCTCAAAGCCCGTTACGGCTGCGCGCCGTCCCGGCTCCACATAGAAGCCTACCCCCTGCCCGCGGCGTCGATCCGCGGGCTTTGCGAATCGGCATGCGGCGGGTCCGGCCAGGGGACGGTTCTTGTCATTGAAGAAGGCCAGCCGTTTATCGAAGAAAGGCTCCGGGGCATCCTGCCCCAAAACCTGCGGATTTTGGGCAGGATGGGAGCCGGGGCGGCGCTCCCCCGCAGCGGGGAACTTGACCCCGACAATGTCCGCGCCGCCCTGGGCCTGCCGCCCCGGCCCGGCATTCCGGACTCCGGAGTTTCCCCGGGAAACTCCGGAG